>JBAMMJ010000001.1:0-1887 GCA_039793825.1 Verrucomicrobiota bacterium
CAAATACCACGCTACCGTGCCTGTGAAAATAAAAACAACCCTTTATTCCTCGCAACTTCACGCTAAGGTTTCAGGGATATATAAAAAGCGCAAAAAATGATGTTAAACAGGACTTTTTCAAAAATTCAAAATCTTAAATAAAAAACCCTTTACACCGTCAAACGGCGTAAAGGGTATTGAATAATTAATCAGTTATTAATCTTTTATTGATTCTTTTTCGCTTTTCGTCCCTGTGCGCCACCCTGCTGTCCCTGTTTCTTTGGTTTCAGGGACTGCCATTTGTCTTTGTCTTCCTGGCTCATCTTTGCCAGTTCGTCCTTATCGAGTTTGCCATCTTTATTGGCATCGTATTTCTCAATAAGGGCTTTGCGTTCCTGTTTTTGTTCAGGAGTTAGTTGTGACTTTTGATTAGTAGCGCCACCAGCGGTCTGGTCCGCGGCGCTTAACAATCCGGCAACCATTACGCAGATTGATGTTATGAGTAGTTTTTTCATATTAATTACTCTTTATGCCTCAGCGCACATCATCAACTTTTGATGATGCGCCTCAAAATCATTAGACGACAGATATTAAAAAAGGTTTCAACAATTTTCACATCGTCCTTCCAGCCGCTTCAACGAACGGTTTAATCTCTCTAACCAGATGTTCAAACTTCTTTAAATCAAGTTGTTGCGCTCCATCGCTCCAGGCTTCAGCAGGATTTGGATGAACCTCTACCAGCAAGGCATCAGCCCCCATAGCCACCGCGCCTTTGCAAAGAGCGATTACAAGGTCGGAGCGTCCGCTACCCTGGCTCGGGTCAATCACTATCGGGCAATGAGACTCATTTTTAACTATCGGGATTGCCGAAAGGTCAAGCGTGTTTCGGGTATAGGTTTCAAATGTTCTTATTCCCCGTTCGCAGAACATAAGATTCGGATTTCCATTGGCAAGGATATATTCGCCTGCAAGCAACCATTCTTCAATCCGCATAGACATACCGCGCTTTAATAGAACAGGTTTTCCCGTCTTCGCCGCGGCAATCAAAAGTTGGAAGTTTTGCGCGTTTCGGGTGCCAATCTGAATTATATCAGCATATTCAGCCACAAGGTCGGTATGGTTTTCGGACAATAATTCCGTAATAACTGCAAGCCCGGTCTCCTGTTTTGCCTTGTATAATAGTTTAAGTCCTTTTTCTCCCAGACCTTGAAATTCATAAGGAGAAGTTCTTGGCTTGAACGCGCCGCCGCGCAGAATCGTTGCCCCGGCTTTTTTAACCGCTACGGCTGCGGTCATCAACTGTTTCTCACTTTCTACTGAACAGGGACCTGCCATAATGTGGAATCTTTTACCGCCAATATGAATATCATTGCGAACGCGAATTACCGAATTCTCCGGATGCCCTTCTCTGCTGACCAGTCTATACCGTTTCTGGACTGGCATCACGTTTTCAACCTGTTCCCAGCTGAGCAGGGTTTCAAGAGACCGGTGGGTGGTTTCATCCCCAATGGCGCCGATAACTGTTCTCGCTACTCCCCGCATCACGCACGGTTTGTAGCCCAGCTTCTCAATCTCTTTAATCACAGCCTGCTCCTCTTTTTTTGTTATGTTTGGTTTTAGTACGATTATCATAGTTCTCCGTATAAATAAAAAAGCCGCAGGCTTTTCCACCTGCGGCTTTCTAAATTAGCAACGACTAATCATTGCAAAAACGCACGCAGGCGGGACTGCTGATAATAAAACCAGTACCAGCTAACAAATACATTGCCTGCGTATGTTCTGCAATTTTCCATCGCAACAATTTTTATTCATTAATTATAATTTGTCAATAGAATTTTTAACTTTTTTAAAACCATCCCGAATCATTAGCATTCCAGGAAAAAAGGCACTTTTGAGTTAAATAAGATT
>JBAMMJ010000002.1:0-3740 GCA_039793825.1 Verrucomicrobiota bacterium
GCAGGACAAGATTAGGAAACCCGGCAGTTATTGGAGAGTCACAGTAGAGGATACCGGTATTGGAATTCCTGAGGAAGTTAAAAGGAATCTCTTCATACCGTTTCACAAAATGAAAACCGGGAAAAAAGGACTCGGTCTTGGACTTCTTGTCTCCTTGAAAATTATAGAATCAATGGGAGGGTGGATTGAAATAAACAGTCAGGAAGGTAAAGGAACAAGGGTGGATTTTTATCTGCCGGCGCCTGTCGTTAATTATGAAAGGCAAAAGGCGAAACCCGGCGAAACGGCTGAAACTTCGTATTTTTTAAGACCTTTTAGAAACGTTAATGTCCTGGTTGTTGACGACGAAGATTTTATAAGAAAGGTAATAGCTAAAACCCTTACAACAGTAGGGTATAAAATTACCGAGTCGTATTCCTGCTCTCAAACCCTCAATTTAATTCAATCCTCCCCAAAACAATACGAAATAATCTTGCTTGATGTTAATTTAAGTGATGGTTCCGGGTTGGAAATCATTCCTAAAATACGTGATATTTCAACATCAAAAATAGTGTTAATAAGCGGGGAACTCTTTGATAACCTACCACTTAACAAGGTCGATGCTGACGCAATATTGAACAAGCCATTCTATCCCATTGATGTATTGCAGATAATTTCCTCAGTGCTCAATGAAAAAACGGAGTAATAACCTTTATGTGTAGGTTTGCCAAACAGGAAGGTTTTCTGATCCGTAAGCAGAACGAATCTTCTTCAAATTTTTGATATTTAGTTCCACCAGCTGTTTATCACTAACGATCTTTTGTATAATTGAATCAATTAATTGTTTATTCTCCTTTTCTGCTTCAATCAATCCTTTGACTTTATTTACAACACGTTGCCACTGCAAATGATAGTCCGGGAAATTTCCTGAATTATTTAAACCATCATTAACATCCTTTAATTCAGTTGATATGCGAGCCTGCAGTTCCGATTTTTCCTTTTGAAGTAATTGGACGCGGTCCCAATTTCCCTGTTGAAGTGCCTCTTTTTCCTTTGTCGTCAAATCGCCCCATCTATCAAGAAATTCATTTAATTTTTGATAATCTTGCATTGGATTCAGTTATATCTAATCTCTTTTTACACCACCGCTGATGTATGGCGGCTAATCTCTAAAGAGTCAGATTGCCCCTGATTTCGCAACATTTCAGCCCAGGCGTCGCGTAAGGTGGTAAGATAACCGATTATTTCTACAATGCCGCTTTCCTCTTTCTTAAAATTGCTCGTCATTAATCGCCAATCCATATACTCGTATAATCTACGCATATTGGCGGCAAATTCTCCCCCTGCCTCCATATTCAAAGATGCATTCAATTCATTAATGATTTCCTGCGCCCGCAAGATATTATCATTTATGGTCTGATTGAACAATAATGGGTCATCGTATTGAAAACCGACTCTTGCCCTTTCTAAAAACCGGATAGCCCCATCAAACAACATAAGCACAAGTTGTCCCGGCGTTGCCGTTTGGGTTGAGATTTGTTGATACGAACGCAACGGATTTACTCTATTCATAGACCTCCTTATTTTTCATTCTCTGTATTAGAAACCTCTGGTGGCCAGTTAATTGCGAGCAAGTGTGAGATGTGTTCAATAACCTCACGAGGCGGATATTTAGGGTCCTCAACAAGGTTTCTTGCTTCCTCAACTTTTGAAACCCTCACTACAGGCGTTTCATCTAACGCCTGCTTTAGCGCAATTGCTTGTCCAATCTGGGCTTCATCCTTATCATCCTTAGCCGCCTGCGTAACCGGCGGCGGACTCATAGGTCTGAATACCGGAACCGGACCATTTGCTGGATTTGTTTGCATATCACACCATTTATAATAATGGCAGGCACTCTCAAAATCCTATCCACTTTATTTATCGGCATTAGACGGCAAATCTTTAATAATTTTATATATTCCTCCATTGAGGCAACCTGCTCAATAATTCATAACAAACATATTGCGCAAATTGCCTTGGGGTTCTTAAAATCGTCCTTGAATCTGAACCCGGAGCGCCAAGATTAAGATGCCGCTGATAATATCGCCGCGCCGAGTTTGCCACAGACTCCGTCCCACCGTTGAAAACTTCATCGCAAGACCAAAGTATCCTTGCGCTATCGGACTCAACAAGTTTTATATTCCATCCCTTCGCTACCGGCGGATAAGGCTTATAAAGTGTAACTTTTGCAAACAGAACCGCATCGCAACCGGTTGAATCTCTTAATTTATTAAAAAAGTCTATTGGAAGTTTTTCCTCAGCCATCCATTCGCGCCTCCCTGTCAACTCTCGCAACAATTCCGAATTAATTTCAAATACCTCAAACTTTTTTACCTTGAACAACTCGCCCATCAAAATTGGTTGATAATTCTTATAGATATAATCAGAACTTATATCTTTGCCAGAGGTCGTGATAGGTAGAACAGCCACCCTGCGGACCGTTTTCAATGGCGGAGCGGCATTCGTGTAAATATTCGTTGGAATATAATCCGGTCCGATTACCGTATCCGATAAATTGACAGTCGCGCAACCCGAAATAATCATTAAAAAAAACAAGAGCCCAAGCCCTATGCCTGAACTTCTGCCAATTAAATATATAATTTTTTTTATATTCCAATCGGTCATATCTGTCTTCGGCACCCCGCAACCAATCGGCTCAAATCTTCATATATTTTCTGTACTGCCGGCGCTATCTTTTCCGACAATAATCGCGAAAACGCAATACTTTTATCAGTTGCTGTTACATCAGCATAAAGCAAAAGCGTCTCGCAATAGCATATAACTGTGCTGAATTTATCTATTTTGGTTTCTATTTGCGTTTTTAAGTTAATCGGAACCTCTCCATCTTCCAATAAAAGATTTATCCTTACAAAAAATTCCTGTATATGGGCAATAAAGGTGTTCCACCAATTGGCAATTTCTTGAGAAGAAACAAATTCAAAGCCAGTTGATACCTCCTTGATTTCAGCTATCAACCGGCGTGCAAATAACAATGTTTCTCCACTCAATTCAACCAACATTTTATTTCGCGCTTCCCACCCGAACAAACAATCATTGACTGGACTTTTAACATTGTTTCCCCACAAAAAATAACACTCATTCTCTTCGGATTTTGCAGTTTTTATCTGCAATGTTTCAAAAATTGTTTGACAGGAACCGGTCATAATTTTATATCGTAAACTTTTCCTAAAAGTTTAGGAATTTTAACTATTATTTGAGCTTACCCCGAATCTTTGGGCAAGAAATTGAAGTTGTTGATTAATCTTCGCCTGAGCCTCTTCCATCTGAATAAAACTATCAATCATTCTCTGGCGGTCTGCTTCAATCCGTTTTTCCATAGCGCTAATCTGGTCATCAATGGATTTGCTCTGCTTGCTGATTGTGCTTTGTTGCCGTGAAATTAATCCCTCATCTCCTGTTATAGAATCAAGGTATGCGCTCAATTTTGTGGCTAAACCGGTATCGGTATTTGTAAATATATTTTGAACCGCGCTAAGGTTGTTGTTAAGTGCGTCATCAAGTTTTGAACTATCTGAAAGCACAATGGTATTGTCGTTTCCATTGGAAACTATCCCGAGCTGTTCAAGCCTTTTTATAACGGACGAATCATCTGCGAGCAGTCCATTGACCATTGATCTGAGCTTGGCTGCAATTGCTTCCACTTCTGGCTGGTCTGTCAATACTGCGGTAGTTATCTTACCATCGCTACCTATTGTAAC
>JBAMMJ010000002.1:3750-4993 GCA_039793825.1 Verrucomicrobiota bacterium
TAACCGCCGTCTGGGTCGCTATCAACGACTGCGTTTTGTTATATTCGGTTATAAAATCATTTATCGCGGTTTTAATCTTGCTTGTGTCATTGGAAACAGTTACAGAAAAATTAGCCGGCGCGCTATTGGTATCGGTCGGTTGTATCGTTAATCCTTTGATTCCTGATACATTTTCGTCAATAATATTTTTTGAACTTCTAATTTGAGCCCCGCCATTGATTGAAAAAAGCATATCCTGTCCGCGAGTTAATGTGCCGCTAGAAAGGCCGGTTGCGGCAAGAAAATTCCCTGTAACATCCTCAACAACCAGATTTAAATCGCCGGTTGATTTGCTTGTGAGCACAAATCTGTCCGATGTTGCGTCATAACTCGCAACAACTCCTGCGTTAGAACTATTTATCCTATCCAGAACATCTCTAACTGTATCTGTTGTGTTCCAGGTAATTGAAACGCCATTTATCTTAAACTCGCCGCTACTACCTTCAATTTGTGTAGCAAAATTTGCGGAAGTCAGGGTTGAGTCTAATTTTACCCTACCTAAAGAATCCGAACTGCTAATGGTGTTGGTTCCGTTGTTGTATAATTTTGCCGCCTGCAAAAAATTGCTTGTATCAGCCGCGCTGCCTAAAATTAGTTCGCCTGAAGCCTTTGATAATACTATACGGTCGGTTTCCGGATCATAGGCGGCTGTTACATCCCCGTTTGTTGCCTGACTTATTTTATCAAAAACATCCTGTAAAGTATCAGTAGTTGCTATCTGAATTTGTTTGCCGTCAACCGTAAACGTCCCGGCGGTAACTGAAGGAAAGAATGGGGCGCTGCCAATGATTACGCCAGAGACATCACTTGTTGAACTCAATTTGGCTCCGATATCAGCCCCGCCATTGATATAAGAAGATGTAGCAAATTGTGAAATTGAAATCTGATACGAACCTATCGGCGCCCCTGCCGAAACAGTTGCTTGAGCAATATTTGTATTAGAAACCGAAACCTGTCGGGAATAGAATAATGATTTGTCGTTTAATACATCAATTTTTGACTTAAGCGAATTGAGTTGATTTTTTAAACTGCTTAAAGCCGAATTTTTGCTCTGAAGAGTTGATTTTTCATTCTGGAGCCTGGTTTCTGGCTCGCGTTCAATCTCTATCATTTTATCTATGAATGTTCGCCAGTCAAACCCGGACACCAGACCCGACAAACCAATATCCATCCCAGCCATATAAATTCAATTTAATTTTAATTA
>JBAMMJ010000002.1:5003-8596 GCA_039793825.1 Verrucomicrobiota bacterium
TCGGACGGCGCTCGGGCGTCGTCCGAGTTGATGCCGCCCGTTTATGCTCCTGAATTTATTGGAGCAAACGCAATGCGTATTGCGGGCTGGCGTTTGCCTGCGCCAACATCGCTGTGCCTGCCTGTACCAGGATGTTGTAACGGGCAAATTGAGTGCTTTCTTCGGCAACGTCAACGTCTTTGATTCTGCTGTTGGTTGCCGTAAGGTTTGTATTCAAAATGCTCAACTGTTCGCTTGTATAGCTCAGCCGGGCATTGTTAGCGCCAACAGTTGCGCGGTCGGTTGCAAGCTGGTCAATAGCCGCTTTGACCTTTGTGAGCGCCGTTGCCGCATTAGCCGCGGTGTCAACCGCAGAGCCTGTGGCGTCGGTGTAAACTGTTGCGCCAAGATTAACGCCAGCCATAGCGAACGTGTTGGCATCGCTATCAATTGTCACGTTGAGCGTGGTGCCGTCAAAAAGACTGACCCCGTTGAATTCTTTGCTTGCGGTGTCTGTGATAAACGACGCAAGACTCTGGAATTCTTTGTTATATAATGCCCTGTCATTGTCAGTCTTGGTGACGTCTTGAGCCAGAACAGCAAGTTCGCTCATCCGGTCAAGCGCCTTTTGGACCTTTTGCAAATACCCATCTCGCGTTTGATTCAACGAGAGAGCGTTTGCAACGTTTGACAAAGCCGCGTTGTTGCGATTTATCTGCGCGTCAAAACGCATTGAAACCGCAAGACCAGCAGCATCATCTTCCGGATTCACAATCTTTGAACCAGAAGAGAGCCGCGCCAGCGACTTTTGTAGCATTGATGTTGATTCTGCGAGCAGGCGTGCGCCGTTCGCAGCCGATATGTTGGTGTTGATTACCATATTGACTCCTTCCGTGAGTCACCCCTTGCGGGGTTCAAGCGGCATCCCTGCCGCTCTGGCGAGTCTTTCTCAGAGGCACCCGCCTTTATTCCTCGCTGGCTCTTTCCGGCTGCCAGCCGCCGTTTTAACCTTCAATTCATTTATCGGCTAACTTTTAGAAATCTTTAGAATTTCCAATTGATTAAATTTTTATTTTGCCTTTTTACTATGAAACCAATAAACTGACCCTGAATCCCTATTCTGCCGACAAATAGGTAAAGAAACGCAAAAATTGTTGTCCTGAATAAATTCAATGTATTGCGCATTCTTGATTGGTCACAAAAATTTAAACAGGCTCGGCGCTTTTTATAGATAATTTAAATCTCCACTCCATCCTCACCTTTATCCAGACAACTAAATTTTTCTCTATTTTTCACCCTTCACTTTAAAAAATTGATAATAAAAACGCGAACGGCGCATAAGCGCCGTTCGGGTTCGTGGTTTTTTGCGGGCTGCCGTACTATTGTAACAGACGCAAGGCGAACTGAGGAACCGCATTTGCCTGAGCAAGCATCGCTGTCCCTGCCTGGACGAGGATGTTGTAGCGGGCATATTGCGCGCTTTCCTCAGCGACATCAACATCCTTAATGCGACTGTTTGAAGCCGTCAGGTTTGTGTTCAAAATACTAACCTGTTCACTGGTGTAACTTAGCCGCGCGTTGTTTGCCCCGACTGTTGCCCGGTCAGATGCAAGTTGATCAATCGCCGCTTTTACCTTTGCCAATGCGGTGGCGGCATTTGCGGCGGTATCAACGCTTGAGCCGGTCGCATCGGTGTAAACTGTTGCGCCAAGATTAACGCCAGCCATAGCGAACGTGTTAGCATCGCTGTCAACAGTCACATTTAATGTTGCTCCACCAAACAGACTAATGCCGTTAAAATCCTTTGTGGCAGTGTCTGTTATAAATGCAGCCAGCGTCTGGAACTCTTTGTCATACAGCGCCCTGTCACCATCGGTCTTTGTTACATCCTGCGATAACACAGCAAGCTCGCTCATACGGTCAAGAGCCTTCTGCACTTTCTGCAAATACCCGTCCTGGGTTTGCCCGAACGAAAGCGCGTTGGCTATGTTTGATATAACCGCTTTGTTCCGGTTAATTTGGGAATCAAAGCGGATTGAGACCGCAAGCCCAGCCGCGTCGTCTTCGGGATTCACTATCTTTGAGCCCGAAGAAAGACGAGCCAGAGATTTTTGCAACATTGATGTTGATTCCGCGAGCAGGCGTGCGCCGTTCGCAGCCGATATGTTAGTGTTGATTACCATACTGGACTCCTTCCGTGAGTCACCCCTTGCGGGGATTTATTAAGCAGCGTCCGTGCTGCCCTGGCAGGACTTCTTTGAGGCACCCGCCGTTTTCCTCGCTGGCTCTTTCCGGCTGCCAGCCGCCGTGTTTTCACCTTCGCTTTTACTATCGGCGACACTCGGGATTTCTTTAGTAATTAAAACAAAATAGATAAAATATTTTTTCAAATATTCTCACCTGACCCCATTGGAATATAGAAGGATTTATCTTGAAAGTTTTACTGCCATTAAAAACTTTTATTTATTTAATCTCTAACATCCGTTTCAATGTCGCTCTTGTTAAACCAGGAGGCTTTCATTATTTCGCCTTTCATAAACCGCTCGTAAAAGTTTGTTACAGCAGGATTTGCATATGGATAAAGATCAAATATTTCTCCATTCCCCAGAACTCTCGGGTCTTTTTCTCGCTTTAATTCAGAAAATAATCGCCTTTTCATCTTCTCTTTTACCTTTTTCAACTCTATAGAACCAACCAGGTTTGTTATGCAATCAGGGTCGTTTTTAAGATTGTATAATTCCTCCTGCGAACGTTTTCCAAATGAAAGGTTCCAGTAAATTTCCTGACCGGGAATCTTGCGCGATTTTATCACTTCGGTCTTCGTTGGGCTTGAATCGCAATCAAGGTATCCCGTCTCCGGATTTCCTCCGGGATATCGGGTGGGTTCAAAATTGTGCAAATACAAAATATCCTCTATTATTATCCCGCGAACCGGATACCCCCAATCGTGCGGTCTACCGACATCGTTCCGTTCCCGTCCAATCAAAACATAATCGCGAGATTTAATAACTCTCCCTGACTTATCCGATTTAAAAATCTTAACCAGACTCTCCCCGGTTAACTCTGCCATACCTGTTTTTGACCACCTGATTTGCGCAACTTCTAAGATTGTTGGCGCAAAATCTATAAAACTTACATAATCGTTAATTACTCTGCCCGGGTTCTTGATGCCGTTCTTCCACATAATCGCAAGCGGCATTCTATTTGCAAAATCGTATGCCTGACCTTTTACCCTTGGAAACGGCATTCCGTTATCGGATGTTACTATAACGATTGTGTTGTCAAGTTGCCCTGTCTGTTGAAGCAATGCAAGCATCTTTTCAAGATGCCTGTCAAAATATTCAACCTCGTAGGCATAATCCAGAAGGTCGTTGCGGACAATTTCATTATCTGGAAAATATTTTGGAACATAATCAATGTCAGAAATCTTTTTATTGCCTTTAGAAACCCCGGAACCATATTCGTATGGTCGGTGAGGTTCTGTCGCGCCATACCAGAAACACCACGGACTCCCCGATGGAACAGTCTTTAAAAACTCTTCAAAATTCCCATAATAATCGTTTCTGGAAATTCCTGATGTCGGTGGCGATAAGGTTCGCTTGTTGAAAACCTTT
>JBAMMJ010000002.1:8606-14999 GCA_039793825.1 Verrucomicrobiota bacterium
CCATAATAGTTTGTTGCCACGCCCGGCGCCCATCCCTTGCCGGTCATTCCAACATAATAACCATTCTCTGCCAGAGCTTCAGCCCAGGTCTTAAATTCAGGCGGAAAATAAGGCCAGTGATTGGCGGCGGACTTTAATTGCCACGGATTGCGTCCAGTTAACAACGAAGCCCGTGATGGGGAGCACTTTGCGTTTGGCGTGTAAGAATGTGTAAAAAGCAGACCTTCCTGCGCCACTCTGTCAAATGCAGGAGTTTTTATCCATCTACAGCCGTAAGCGCCTGAATGTCCATAACTCCAGTCATCGGCAATAGCAATCAATATATTCGGTCTTGAAGATGAGCAAATACCGGAAGTGCTGATAAAAGCAATCAATATCGGGATTAGAATGCTTCTTATCACATTTTTAACCATAGATTCACCTCTTTTTTAAAGTCGGCAACCACAAATCCTGCCATTTCAGGTTCAATTCTTTTATTGCCTGAAAACAATATTGTAAATCGCCAATGTTTTTATCACTGTTATTTGTCCCGAATGTAAATTTACAACCCGCCGCTTTTGCCAGTTTTAAAAATTTTATAGAAGGCAGTTTTAATCTACTATTAATTTCAATTGCTATTCCGTTTTTTGCCGCCGCGTTAATTACCCGTTGCATCCGGTCTTCTGTCCACAAACGGTCATAATCCGATGCTATTTGCTCTGGCAGATAAGTTGGATTCACGTAAATATCTATGGGTTCTGAGCTCAAAATCTTGACCGTCCTGTCAACAAGCATCTCCATAAACGCCTCTTTGTCCTTAATTTCACCAACTTCTTCGGGGATCCAGAGCCGCATCCGCCTGCCGGTGTTGTCAACAATTGTCATCGCATCAGTAAATACATAATCAAACTGCTTAATCGCCTCTTTTGAAAATAGATTAACCCATTCTCTCCCTTCAGCCTGCATACCAATAAAAACAGGTTTATCCTTCATCTGCTCTAAAAATGAAACTACACCTGCATCGTTTGTTATGGGAAAACCAAGTCCGCAATTGATCGCGACACCGTAAAAGACCCCGCTTGACCGCGATTCTTTTAGCAAATCCTCAATCGTCAGCCCACCTTTTAAATGTGAATGCAAATTAACTACCGGATAATTAGCCGCCCCGAGTCGGATAATTTCCAGCTCATAATCTGAAAATTTTTCCTTTGGAGTCTGTTCCGGTTTCAAATCCTCAGGCAACCTTTTAACTCGGATATTCCTGTAATAAACTTTGCTGTTTGGGTCGTGACACTGAATCGCAAAAGTGCCGTGGTCAAGTTTTCTTCCCGGACGCGTTGATACAAACGGCGGCTCAACCGGTTCAATATAATCAACTACAAGAACATCGTTGACAAATATCTTAACCTGTTTTCCCGTAACGGTAATCCTCATTCTGTTCCATTCATCATTGCGCACAAGAGGTTTATAAACATTTCGGATTCCATATAAACTCCCTGTCAACTTGTTTTCCCGATAGTCGCCAGTTTGAAATGGAAAGTTATACACCTGGGCTTCAAATCCTTTTGATGGGAATCCCTTTTCCTGATAAGCTGTGTGAAAATAAAAACCGCTGTTTGCCCCCGGAGTTGCCTTAAATTCAAGCTCAACATCAAAATTCTTAAAATCCGCCTTGCCATCTTTGCCTATGTAAAACAGGTGCGCTCGTTGTCCATCGCATACTATCTGCCCATCAACAACCTTAAAAGAATTCGGATTTTCAGAAGCCTTCCAGCCATCTAATGTCTTACCGTCAAACAGCGGCTCCCAATCCTGTCCAGAAGCTGCATTTGATAAGATAAAACCGACCGCTAATAAGGTTAAAACAATTGTCTTTTTCATATTTATTGACTTACGCAATTAAAAACCAATTTCCTGAGTAATTCCAGCAATAATTATTTTGATTTGAATTTGTATTGCGTGGATATTATTTTCATTGAAGTTTATTAGTATTAAAAGGCTATTATGGAGATTCTATTTATAATTTTTTTGCTTATAACGTCGGTAGTCGGAATTGCTTTCATAATTGAGCGGGCAATTGCGTTAAGGTGGAATAAAGTTCTACCCCCTGCGGTTGTCTCAGCTGTAAACTCCTGCCATACAAACGACGAACTCTCTATGCTTGAACGCGTATGCAAAGAAAATCCATCAAGTTTAAGCCGCTTAATTTTAATTGCTATTGATCATCTAAAATGGCCCAAAGAAGAAAACGTTGAAGCGCTTCAAACTCACGCGCGGCAGGAAATAGTAAAACTTGAGCGCGGGCTTGTAGTGCTTGAAATTGTTGTTGGGATTGCGCCGCTATTAGGACTTGTAGGAACAATCTTTGGGCTGATGACACTCTTTAGCGACCTTGGAAAAACTGGCATTCCCGACCCCGCCTCCCTGGCAACGGGCATCGCCGTCATATTGAATTCAACTTTGTTGGGGCTTCTCATAGCAATCCCCTGCCTTATAGCGTGGAATTATTTTAACAACAAAGTGGAATCAATGGTTGTTGAAATGGAATCGCTCTGCGCCGAGTTTTTGCGTCGCCAATACAACTTAATCGGGCAACCGTAATATGGAGTTTTATCATAAAAGAAAACGTTCCGCCCCAACCGTCATAATAGTGGCGCTGATAGATATTTTAATCGTGTTGCTGATATTCTTAATCGTCACAACGACTTTTAAACAAAGCCCAACCGTCCGCCTCACACTGCCAGAATCAAAAGAAGCAAAAGAAGGGGTGTCCGAAAAAGGCGCTGACCTCATTATCATAGAAATTGAGAAACAATCGCCTTATTTTAGAATTGAAGGGTTGCCGATCACTTACGAAAAACTTGAACAGGAGTTAAAAAATAGAGCAAAAGCCGGCGCGCAGGGCATCGCAATCCGCGCCGACGCTCAGGCGCCATTTGAACAAATTATAAAAGTTTTAGATGCAGCAAAAGCCGCAAACCTGACAAATTTTAGCGCTTTTGTGAAAAAGCCCGGGCAGAAGTAAATCGCTCTATTTTCTCTGTTTCTTGTCAACCGTTTGCGATTCTGTTAATTTTGATTTATTAATTGATGGATTTCCCGCGCCATAATAATGCTTTCTATAGCGCGCACAACTCCCGGTGTGGGCTAAGCCCCGGCGCCTGGGCGGGTCAAAAACGGTTCAGACTTAAACGGCTAATCGGCTCCGGTGGGATGGGAGAGGTCTGGCTCGCCTATGATTCAAGATTACGCGAATTTGTTGCATTAAAATTTCTTCTTCCAAAAATCGCAAACAACATAGAAGCCATTGAACATTTGAGGATTGAAACCCACCGCAGCAGAAAACTTTCTCATCCAAATATCGTTAGAATCTATGACCTGTATGAAGAAGCAGGAGAAATACCATTCATCGCTATGGAATATGTGGACGGGTCAAGCCTTCACCAGTTAAGACTGCTAAGGTCTAATGGCGTTTTAAATTGGGAGTTCATAAGCCCACTCATACGCCAATTGATTGCCGCACTGCAATACGCCCACAGCGAAAATATCGTCCACCGCGATATTAAACCTTCAAACCTGCTGCTTGATAAGCAAAACAGACTGAAACTCGCCGATTTCGGCATCGCGCGCATTGCGCAACAAACCTCATTCGCGCAACGCGGGCTCGGTTTTGGCGGCGGCACCCTTGATTTTATCAGTCCGCAACAGGCGTCAGGAATGCCTCCAACTCCCGCCGACGACATCTATTCGGTAGGTTCAACTCTGTATGAATTGCTTACTGGAACGCCTCCGTTCTATAAAGGCGATATTGAATACCAGCTTCACAATATCAAGCCCCAACCGCTCTCTGAAAGACTCCTTGAACTGGGCATTCAAAACCCTGTCCCGGATGCCCTTGAAAACTTTGTCCAATCGTGTTTAGAAAAAAATCCTGAAAAACGACCCGTTGATTACAAAGACCTGATTAGATGGACCGATTTAATTGATGAACAATTCGCAGGCGCAGTCTCTCCTGACTCCAGGACTATACAAACATCGCCAGCCCACGACCATAATAATTTGCAAACAGCGCGCCCACCCAAGCAAACAAATGAAATACCTCCAGAAATACCCGAACCTGCGCGCTCTATCAGATTGTCTGATTTAATAAAATTCGCCCTCGGGATATTACTATTAGGTTTTGCAGGCGGTATAATATTTACAATGGCAACGCACAAAATCTTTAAAATAAACCCGATAGATAAACCACAACCTTCAACCGCAGCCGCGCCGCAACTCCAAAATCCAACAAACCGCTCTTCGGAAAATGTAATTAAATTAACACCACAAAAATCAGAGCAAAAGCCCATCTCGGAAACGAGTAAATCAAATACACACAATATTTCAAACGCAATTCAAACTGCAAAAACCTCCACCGAGAAAAGCAATTTTGTTGAGAAAGAAAAACAGATTGGAAAACTTATAAGCCAATTTCCAAAACCTTTAATCTCCTTAAACACAACCCCAGATTCATTGTGGACACTTGTTGCTGATTCCGACGGTCTTATAAAAATGATTGATACTCGCACTGGAAACGTTATTAAAGAAGAAAAAATCGGAACTGGACAGATAAACACCCTCGCCATTTCCCCTAACGGACGGCATTTTCTCGCCGGAAACTCAGATGGCGCGCTCGGATTATTTAATATAGCCGGATTTGAAAAATTAATGTTATGGGAAAACCATAAAGCGCCAATAACCTGCGCCTCTTTTTCAAACCTGCGTTATGCAGCAACCGCAGACGCCAATGGAACAATCATCTTGTGGGATGTTATAGCTGGCAGATTCGTTACCGAAATTAAAACAAAAATCGGACCGATAACCGATTTGCTCTTCCTGACAGGTAAAAATACTCTGGCAATAGCAAGCGAATCAGGAATCATAATTATATGCGCGGTGCCGACAGGCAAACTTGAAAAGATGACCCAAGCCCATAGAAATAAGGTCCTGGCAATCGCTTATAATTATTCAAATCGGCATATTTTTAGCGCCGATATGGATAACATCATAAAAGTCATTGACCCCGATACTCTCAAAGAAATAAAACAAACCCGCCAGAGAACCGCGCCGCGCGAATCGTTTGAAATTGTCCGATTTTCTCCTGATGGAAAGACTATAGCCGCCATATCATCGTTAAACTATCTCTACCTCTATGATTCAGAATCTCTTAATCAGATTAAAAAACTGCGGCTCAATCTACATAGCGGCAAAATAACCGACGCCCGTTGGTTAACCGATAACAAATCATTGCTCACAGCCGGGGCTGATGGGCTGGTCTGCCTGTGGGAAATAAATAACTGAATTGAAAAGAGAAAATTTGCTGACAAAAATAAATCCTACGGCTGAGAAAACCGTGATTCCTTTCTCCGCAAACGATTAAATTCTAAAAATCTTGTTTAACCTTTTTAAAAATGATATATATTCATTATGAATAAGTTATCTGAAATCACCTTAAAGGAGGATAAAAAATGACAACAATATTCCAAGTAGAAAAAAAATGTGCTGTGTGCGGTAATAGTGGCACGTATGCAGAGATTCTCTCTACAAATGCCTTTGGTTCTCCAGACCTTGATACAAGGCCACCTGAAATGGAAAGGTCAACTATTGATAAATGGGTGCAGACCTGTTCATTATGTGGCTACTGTGCTCCAGATATATCCGAACGACTTGATAATTCCTCAGAAGTAGTTAGCAGCGATTCTTATCAACAACAACTCAATAATTCAGAATTCCCGAAATTAGCGAACGCATTCCTTTGCTTTTCGTTAATTCAGGAAAGCGCTGGCAAATATGATGAAGCTGGATTGGCTAATGTTCACGCTGCCTGGGTATGCGATGATAATGGTTCTGATACTGCTGCGCAAAAATGCCGACTTAAAGCAGTAACCTTGTTGCAAAAGGCAAAAGAAAACGGGCAAAGGTTTGCCAAACAAGAAGGCGTAGAGGAAGCTATAATGGTTGATTTACTTAGGCGTTCTAAACAATTTGAATTAGCTCTTAAAATTTGTGAAGAAGGATTACAAAAGAATCCTGAAAAAATAATCTCAGATATTTTGCTATTTCAAAAAATACTTATAAGTAGTTCGGATACTGCCTGCCATACAATCCAAGAGGCAATTGGAAATGACAAATAAAATGGAAAGATTTCATAAAACACAATACAAAAGGCTTGCGGCACTCATAAATATTTTGCTTTGCAAAAACTTCTTCCGTGAGGATAATTTCAAACGAATTTTTCCTTAGCAATTTATTGGACTCAGACAACACAACGAGGATAAAACAAGCCGAATCAAAAAAGGATTTATTTATGAAAACCATATTTTCTAAAGGGGACAAAGTAATAATAAAATGTCTCGGAAATAAGATAGGTATTAT
>JBAMMJ010000003.1:0-1867 GCA_039793825.1 Verrucomicrobiota bacterium
CGGCTACTCCGTAGCCTTACCACAGCACTCCATAGCCTTGCCGCCGCACTCCAAATTAAAATAGTGTAATTAATACATAATATTGTTAATAACTTGTTAATAACTTGTTAATAACTTTCTCAAAAATTTTTTAAAAAAATACTTGCATACTTTCTAAAATTTGCATAATCTTTCTCTTGAAACATTAAAACAGCCAGAAAATTAGGTTATGAAAAAAGTCTTTTTATTGTCGCCAGACAACCAAAGCCAGAGCGAAAAAAACAACAACAGGAGTATTATGTTGAGCAATAAATCATTATTGGCTGCGCTGTTTGTGGCTGCAGTCGCCACAGTCAACGCGCAGAATCCATTCGTCAACACAACAAAAATCGGTGGCGGTCCCGATGGTTCAATGACCTACAACGGACCGGGGTCTTTCACCGTTTATGGAGGCGGTAACGATATCTGGGATACTACCGACGAATTCACCTTCCATTATTATCAGGTGACGGGTGACTTCGACGTCCGCGTGCGGATTGACTATGTTCAACCCGCAGCCCGCTGGACGAAGGCCGGTCTAATGGTCCGCGAAACCACAAACCCAGACAGCCGTATGGCGTTTTCAAAGGTGACGCCATCCGCTTCGCTCTCAGATAATTGTGGAAACTCCGTTGGGGCAGGCGATGTGTCATTAATGTATAGAACCTGGATTCCGGGCGCTGGCAACAATGGTGGACAACACGAAGACAGAATTGTCTCCCCCGACCCCGGTTATCCAACGTATAAATGGGTAAGACTCCAAAGGATTGGAAGTGTTGTTTACGGCTATGCCAGCCAGGATGGCTTAAACTGGGTCGGACCACAGACTCAGAATACTGCAAACTGGCAAGGCGGCGCTCTGGCTGATACACTCCTTCTTGGTCTGGCTGTTTCTCGTCACCCTTGCGCCCCTGTGAACAGTGCCCGGGCGGAATTTAGAAACTTTGGCGACGCAAACGGTCCTGTCGTTATCACCCAGCAACCGACAAATACCACTGGCTTGGTTGATTATACAGCAACATTTAGTGTTGATGTCGGCGGCGGTTACGATTTTGTCACATTCCAATGGATGAGAAACGGCACAGATATCCCCGGCGCAACCGGACGCACTTATACAACACCAACCCTTACTGCCGCCGATAATGGAGCACGTTTTTCAGTAAGAATTACCAACACAAGAAACAACAATACCGTTGTCAGCGATGAGGCAGTTCTGACAGTTAAAAACACACCTGTTCTCATCGGAGCATCAGTTAATGAAAATCCCAATAAAATTATACTCAATTTCTCCAAGAATATTTCGCAGGCGACTGCTGAAAATTTGCAAAATTATACCGTTTCCGGTCTTAACGTTACAGCTGCAGCGTTCGGTCAGGACGCAAAGCAGATTGTTTTGACAGTTTCTCCTGCGATGACTTATAATTCGCAATATCAAATTACCATTAGAGACCTCCAGAGCGCCGATACCGGCGATCCAATTGATCCCAATCCTACACTTACCACAGTCACTTTCGGACAAAATTTCACCGCTGTTAGGCTTATCAGATATTATTGGAGAAATATCAGTGGGGCGCGCGTAATTAATTTAATCAGCGACGCAAGATTCCCATTCTCTCCTGATGTCATTGATTATAATCCTCCCTATTTTGAAGACGATCGCGCTTTTTCTGATGATAATGTCGGCGGCAAGATATTCGGTTGGTTTGTCCCTCCTGTTACCGGCAATTACCAGTTCTTTACCGCTGGCGACGATGAAAATATACTTTTTATGAGCACCGACGCAGACCCACTGAATAAACGTCAAATTGCCACTCAAACTGACTGGGGCTACTTCAGGAATTATTTTGAT
>JBAMMJ010000004.1:0-14716 GCA_039793825.1 Verrucomicrobiota bacterium
CCCTGACCGTATGGAACGTCGTGAGCGCCCGGTCCCATCTGATTCAGGTCTTTAAGATGGACGCTTATAATTCTGCCTTTGAGAATCTTGAGGCAATCTATTGGTTTAAGGTTGGACCTGAGCCAGTGCCCGGTGTCGCACGCCGCACCGATGCGCGCATCGCGACCTTTGACAAGTTCAGCAATGTAGTTTGGGTCCCAGACCTTGTAATTTGGATTGTTCGGCTGACGCGGGTGATTGTGATATCCGACCATAATGTCGTATTCTTTGACCAGTTTTTCAATTGTGTCTATGGCGTCTGTGGATTCTGTTGTAATCGCGCGCAGTCCGAGTTTCTTGGCAAATTCAAATACCTTGCGGGCGCCGGCTTCGTCTTTTGGAATTCCGACAACTCCGTAATTGACAGCCTTGATGTTGTGTTTGGCGAGTTTTTCTTTGAGTTTGGCGATGACTTCGTCAGAGGCGTTGTGGTCTACGCGCAGATTTGGTTCTTCTTTGCTCAAACGTTGACCGGGGAAGAATTCAATAACCTTGCCGCCGGCTTCAGCGGTCTTTTCAATCGCTTCAAATGCTGTAAACCGATTAAACGTATATGCCTGACAACCAATGGCGAAACCGCCAGTTTTATATTCATCAGGAATTTCAACCACGGCGTTGACGACCGTAGTCGCAGTTGCAATCGCAACCAGACCGCAAATCAAATTATTTATCTTTTTCATATTTCACCTTTTATTCTGCTAATTTATTTAATCTAAATATTCATACCACTATCTATTTGACTTGCAAAGGAGAAAAAGGATTTAAAATTTTTAGCGCCGAAACCAAACTTGTTATTCGGACATTGAGTTTAACCTTTTAAAAGTTCAAAAAATCAGGATGTTCCATATAATTAAATTGAAAGCTAACGATTTTTCTTGCATAGTTGGAAAAATGTTCGGCGGCGTATACAAAGGCAAAAAGGTTCTTGTGACCGGGCACACCGGTTTCAAAGGCGGCTGGCTTTCACTCTGGCTTAAACAATTAGGGGCAGTTGTTTTTGGTTTCAGCAATGGAGTTCCCACCGAACCCTCTTTTTATGAAACCCTTTCGGGCGTCTTTTACGATGAAACAATATCATCGGATATTCAAGATTACCGCGCTATCCGCGATTTCCTTTTGAAAACCAGACCGGATATAATTTTCCACCTCGCCGCGCAGCCGCTTGTGCGGGTTTCATACGAGCAACCGCTCCTGACGGCAAACACGAACATTATCGGAACAATAAATCTGCTTGAAGCAGTGCGTGAACTGTCTCTGCCCTGCGACATTATTGTGATTACAAGCGATAAATGTTATGAAAACCGCGGCTGGGAATATGGTTACAGAGAAACCGATCCGCTCGGGGGTCAGGACATTTACTCGGCGAGCAAGGCTGCTGCGGAAATTATGACGGCTGCATACTATCGCAGTTATTTTAAACAGGACCCGCGTCTTGGCAAAATCGCAACGGCGCGGGCGGGAAACGTTATTGGCGGAGGCGATTACGCCCGCGACCGCATTCTGCCGGACTGCATCCGCGCGCTGCAGAATAACCAGCCAATACCGGTGAGAAATCCCAACGCCACCCGCCCATGGCAACATATTCTTGATTGTTTGAGTGGATACCTGTGGCTCGGAGTGCGGCTTGTGAACTCTCAAAAAGATTCACCTTATGCTACGGCGTTCAATTTTGGACCCTCCTCAAAGTCAAATCGGACGGTGCGCGAACTTGTGGAAGAGGTGTTAAAATTCTGGCAGGGCAGCTGGAACCAGATGAAGGAGATAAACCCTCCTCACGAAGCCGCATTCCTTCACCTTTCAACCGACCGCGCGGCTCAACTCCTTAAATGGCAGCCGACGTGGGAGTTTTCTCAAAGCGTGCGCCATTCAATTGAATGGTATAAACTCAGGCATCTGGAAAGATCAGATAAAATGATGGATTTTTCAATCAGCCAGATCAATCAATATTGCAAAGACGCCCAGGAGGCAGGCGCGGTCTGGACACAATAGGCATTGCCGCTGGATTCCGAGGGGGCTTAATGCCACACATTAAGGCTGGCGTTGTCGGCTTATTTCTGGGAGAACGCTTGAAGATAAAGGGATATGGACGTAATTTTAATAAGATGTTTAAACTTGTTGCGCCATATAAACCTGCAGGAGACCAGCCTGAAGCCATTGAGAAATTGGTTCAGTGGCTCAATGCAGGACACCGTCATCAAACTTTGCTTGGGGTAACTGGTTCTGGGAAGACTTATACAATCGCGAATGTGATAGCGCGGGTAAATCGTCCGACGCTTGTTCTATCGCACAATAAGACACTTGCCGCGCAATTGTATGCGGAGTTTAAATCGTTTTTTCCTGAGAATGCGGTTGAATATTTTATAAGTTATTTTGATTATTATCAGCCCGAAGCATATATACCCGCGACCGATACATATATAGAGAAGGATTCAAGCATAAACGAGGCGATTGAACGGATGCGGCTCTCCACTATGAGTTCGCTGTTTGCCAGGCGCGACGTGATAGTGGTGGCAAGTGTATCGTGCATATACGGTATTGGGAGCAAAGAGGATTATGAGGAGATGCTTGTTCACGTAAATGTTGGACAACAAATTTCGCGTGACCAGTTGCTTCAGAAGCTGGTTGATATGCAGTATGATAGAAACGATATTGAATTGCGGCATGGCAATTTTCGGGTGCGGGGCGACACTGTTGAAGTTCATCCGGCATACAGCGAGGATGCGGTAAGGATTGAATTTTTTGGCGACTGCATTGAACGGCTCACGCGGTTTGACCCGCTTACAGGGGATAAACTTGAAGAACCGTATTTTGTGACAATCTTTCCGGGAAAACAGTTTGTCACGCCCTACGACAAACTGAAACGCGCCCTGCTGACAATCAGGGAAGAATTAACTGAACGGATAGCGTGGTTTGAGAGCCGCGGGAAATTGCTTGAGGCGCAGCGGATAAAGATGCGCACCGAATACGATCTGGAGATGTTGGAGGAGACTGGGTATTGTTCCGGGATTGAAAATTATTCGCGGCACATTGCCGGGCGGCCGCCCGGTTCGCGTCCGAGCACATTGCTTGATTTTTTTCCGTCCGATTACCTGCTTGTGATTGACGAGTCGCATGCGACGATACCGCAGTTGCGCGGAATGTATGCCGGCGATCGGTCAAGAAAGGAAGTTCTTGTTGAATTTGGTTTCAGGCTTCCGAGCGCGCTTGATAATCGTCCCTTAAATTTTAAGGAGTTTCAGCAACTGCAGGGGCAGACAATCTATGTGAGCGCCACGCCCGGGGAAGAGGAATTGCGCTGGTCTGAAGGGCGGGTTGCGGAACTTGTTGTGCGTCCGACAGGGCTGGTTGACCCTGAGATTGAGGTTAAACCGCTAAAAGGGCAGATTGACGACCTGATAAATGAAGCGCGCAAACGGGTTGAAGCCGGAGAGCGCGTGCTCGTCACAACACTCACAAAACGGACAGCCGAAGAACTCACAGATTACCTGCGCGATATCGGCATAAATGTGCGGTATCTGCATAGCGAAATAGACGCAATTGAACGGGTAGAAATTT
Organism: Verrucomicrobiota bacterium; assembly: GCA_039793825.1. GTDB lineage: Bacteria > Verrucomicrobiota > Verrucomicrobiia > Limisphaerales > JAKPVM01 > JAKPVM01. The sequence goes on from JBAMMJ010000004.1 coordinate 3,595, forward strand.
TGCGGGCGTTAAGGAAAGGCGATTTTGATGTGCTTGTGGGAATAAACCTGTTGCGTGAGGGATTGGATTTGCCGGAAGTATCGCTTGTGGCTATCCTTGACGCTGATAAAGAGGGTTTTCTCCGGTCAACAACAAGCCTCATTCAAACCGCAGGACGCGCTGCGAGAAACATAAACGGCAAGGTGATTCTTTACGCCGATGTCATAACAAATAGCATAAAAGAATTCCTCCAGATATCTGAATACCGCCGCAAAAAACAACTTGAATACAACAAAAAACACAATATCACCCCAAAAACGGTTACTCGCGCCCTGGAGGAAAGTCTTTCAAGCGAATACAGTTATAAAGAAAAGGCAAACCTTATTCTGAACGAAGCGGCAGCCGATTTTGACATTACAGAAACATTGCGGGAACTTGAAAACGAAATGCTTGAGGCGGCTAACAACCTTGAATTTGAAAAAGCCGCCCTTTTGCGCGACCAGATAAAAGAATTGAAGCGGATGTATTCTATCGGCGCTTCATCTGGGAAAATTGCAGAAAACAAACGTTCCGGTTCATCTTTAGATAAGAACGGGCGCAAGAAAAAAACCTCAGGCGCTGTGGTCTATCCGAACGTTTCTAAATCTCGTAGAAAATAGTCTTCTGAGAAATATTTAGAAGCTGAGTGAAAATATTTTTGACCTGTCTTTATTTATGATTTTGTAACCTTTATGGAGTCGGGGTTGGGTTTGATTTTTATTAAATATGTGCGCTATAGGAGTTAGCCTGAATTGTTGGAACGATGGTAAGAAGGTTGGCAGGCTGTTTTGAGGGCAAAATTGATGTTAGTTCAAGTTCTGGGGTGAGTTTTAGCAAAGCTAATCGGCAGAGGAATATTGACGCTCTGTTTTTATGGTAAGTGTTGGGGTGGACGACAGGGCTTTCTTGATAATGGGAATATATCTGGTAAATTATTGTGATGAGTTTTGTTGAAGTATTAAAATCGTTGCCGGTGACGGAATTAGTTGATAGGTCCCTGCAGACCGAGTCGCGGGATGTTGAGGGGATATTGAAGAGGTCGGGACGTCTGTCGCTGGCGGATTTTGCGCAGCTGATATCACCAGCCGCGAATGGTTATCTTGAGCCGATGGCGGCTCTTGCTCACACTATAACGTTGCAGCGATTTGGGCGGGTAATACGGCTTTTTGCGCCGTTGTATCTTTCTAACGAGTGCATAAACAATTGTAAATATTGCGGTTTTTCACGGGACAATTATATTTTGCGGCTGACACTTACTGTTGAAGAGGTTTTGCAGGAGGCTCGCGAACTTAAACGGCAGGGTTTCAGGAATATTCTTCTTGTTGCTGGAGAGCATCCGAAGTTTGTGTCTCCACAATATCTTGAAGATTGTGTGCGGGTTGTTCATTCGGAGGTGCCGTCGGTTTCAATTGAAGTTGGAACGTTGAAAACAGAGGAGTATCGTCGTGTTGTTCAGGCAGGCGCCGACGGTCTTGTGTTGTATCAGGAGACATATAACCCAGAGCTTTACGCCGAGTTGCATTTGAGCGGACCAAAACGGAATTTTGAACATCGGTTGCAAACGCCCGAGCGCGCCTATGGCGCCGGATTTAGACGGCTCGGGATTGGGGCATTATACGGTCTGGGGGATTGGCGGTATGAGGCGATCTGCGTGGCGGCTCATACGGCGTATTTATTGAGGAACTGCTGGAAGGCTCACATTACGATTTCAATACCGCGACTTCGTCCTTGCGCGGGGTCATTTAATCCGCCGGTCAGGCTCGGCGATTCGGAGCTTGTGCAGCTTGTGTGCGCTTACAGGATTATGTTTCCTGACGTTGGTATAGTTTTGAGCACGCGCGAGCCTGCCTATATAAGGGATGGTTTAATACCGCTTGGGATAACGCTTATGAGCGCTGGCAGCCACACTGAGCCGGGGGGATATACCGGGGCAGGCAGAGATAAACTTCACAAAACGCGCGGCGCAGTGATTTTTGACGAGGGCGCGGTTGCGAATGGCGCGGCTGAATATCAATTTCAGATAGCCGATAACCGCAGCGCTGCAGAGGTAGCCGAGACGATACGGAGGCTCGGATATGAGCCGGTCTGGAAGGACTGGGACGCCGCCCTGTGCGCTTAAGGGAGAGACGGTTAAAGAATTTTATCAATCTTCAACAGGTTTAATTTCAAGGTTTTTGAAGAAAATTTCTGAACCGTTTGATTGCAGATATATTCTGCCGTAAGCGGGGTAGCAGTTGGTGCCGGAGAATACCTTTTTACCATTTACAAGAACGGTTAATCCGCCGTTTTTGCAAAGCGCTTCAATTCTGTTCCATTCGCCAGGTGGATTTTCAGGGTCGTTTTTTGAACGCCAGCCCGGGATTGGCTGACGTTCTTTAGGGTCGTCTCTATAAAAGGTTGACCACGGTTTTGAATGGGTGACGCCGTCGGAGGATGTCAGCCGCGCCCCGTCAAGCACAACAATATCGCCGGTCTGACCGTCGGCTATCTGAATTTCTATTCCTTTTGACCAGACTTTATTTTCGCCTGTTGAGTTGATGACGATGCCGCTGTTTCTTGGCTTTTCCGCGGCTTTGCCCCACATTTTTGTTCCCCATTTGTATTCTGCGGTAAGGTGAAAGTTGGTGAAAGATTGCATAGTAGAAATGAAGCCGCGGTGTTGGCCGCTTATTCGGAGCAATCCATCTGGCGTAACGGTGAACACGCCATCGGGGTCGTTTTGAGTTCCATATTTTTCAAGCCAGATAAAAAAGCCGCTCAGGTCTTTTCCGTTGAAGAGTTTGCCTGAATTAGGTTTTGGCGGCGAAATTTCGTCAAGCCATTGGCGGATTTCATCAACGTTGATTTGAGTTTTGAGTCGGTCAACTTTATTGCTATCGGCGCCGAGGCTTCTAAGCCAGAGGAAAAATTTTGGTTCATCGGTTTTGGCGGTTGATTTGTCTGGCGAATTTGTTGTTTCGGCACCCTGAGAATTCATTAAGATTAAGGTGGCGATGACAATGGTTATTATAGGTTTAATTATTTTCATTTTAATTTACTCTTTTCAAATTGGAATTATACATAAATACTATTAGAACACAATAATAGATGAGGATAAATGAATATTGAAGTATTTGTGCTTTGCGACGCTGCCACCGACAATCATGGTAAATTGAATATACTCGGGGCGTTTGATACGGTCTGGGCGCCGAATACCCCTGTAGTGCATCCGTTTTGTGCTATTGCGTTAAGGATTCGTTTTTTGCGCATTGAAGAGGGGGTTCACCCGTTGCGAATTAACTTTGTTGACGAGGACGGCAAAAACATTATGCCGGCGATTGACGGGAATATTAATATCAAGTTTTCAACCGATGATGAGTCTGTGGCTGCGAACCTGATTGTAAATGTGCAGGGGTTGCGGTTGGAGAAATTTGGGAGTTATTCAATTGACCTTGCAATAAATGGTCGTCATATGGCTTCATTACCGTTATTTCTTAAACAGGTTAAACTTCCGCCGGGACAGCAAGGCGGTCAATCTTATCAAACTCCGCCTCAGGGGGGATAATCGGGTAGGTGAGAAGGTAGTTATCTGGCAATAGTGTCTGGTAGTGGGCTCAAAATGGGGTTGCGCGCGCGAATATTTTAAAAGGTTTGAATAAAATAGGTTTAAAAAAAGTCTTTTAAAATTCAGGTTTGCTTCTGTTAATTTTGAAGAAAATGCGATTTGCGTGAAACCTTGTAAGTGTTTGGAATGTCAAATGTTATAAAGATGATAGCGATGAGAACGGCGGATAAAATAATATCCAGCGTGGTTATATTTATTATTTGTCTTTTCGCAGGCGGGTGCACGACAAAATATTATACTCGTTCTGCGGACAGAGAGGTTTACAGGATAATCGCGCAAAAATCAATGATGGTCACGAATATGGATACGAAATTTTCCATTGAGACCAATCCGCCGCCTGATTTGAGCGATTGTCCGATAAATGATAGGGTTGAGGAATCGCTTGGCGCCGAAGCGGATATAGAGAAAGGGGCGCGGGTGATAACGTTGGACAAGGCGCTTGAGCTTGCCGTAAAACACAGCAGGGAATATCAATCGCAGAAGGAGGCGTTGTATTTGAGGGCGTTGAGTCTATCTCTTACGCGGCACAACACGCCGCCGCTTTTTCCGCGTCAACGGTTGAGGCAGGAAGAGATTCATTCCGGAGTGGACAACCTTGTGGATTCAAAGCGGTTTTACGCGGGCGGAAGCGCAACGTTAGAGTCGCTGCTTTTTACCGGGGGAAAGATAGTGACTGATTTTTCTATGAATTTTTCTAAATTCTTGAAGGGCGACCCGCAAGCTTTGTTATCTTCCACGATGGGGGCTTCAATAACGCAGCCGTTATTGCGCGGGGCCGGGTATAAAATCGCGGTTGAGAACCTGACTCAGGCTGAAAGGGATTTTTTGTATGCGGTGCGGAATTTTACCCGGTATCGGAAAGATTTTGCGATAAAGATTGCGACTGCTTATTACGGGGTATTGCAAAACCGGGATCGGGTTAGAAACAGCTATCGCGGTCTGGTGAATTATCGGGCGAATGTGGAACGGGACACCGCCTTTGTGGCTGAGGGGCTACGGGCACAGGCGCAGCTGGACGAATTAAAGCAGGCGGAACTTTCCACAGAATCAAGCTGGATAAACGCGGTGATCAGTTATAAGCAGAGTCTTGACCAGTTCAAGATAACGCTCGGTCTGCCGCTTTCAACTAAAATTGTTCTTGATGACACTGAGCTTACAAAGCTTCAAATAACTCATCCGCAGATCACCGTGGAGGATGCTATCAAAATCGCGGAGGCAAGTCGGCTTGACCTGCATAATCAGCGCGACCAGCTTGAGGACGCTGAAAGAAAATTGCATATTGCTAAAAACAATATGCTGCCAAATCTTGATCTAACAGGAAGCGTTTATTTACCCGACAGACCCGGCAATAAAGGTCTGCCGGATTTCAATAATCCGCAATGGGACGCAAATGTATCGTTAAGGGTGCCGCTTGATAAAAAGGCTGATAGGAACACGTTGCGCGCGGCGCAAATCGCGCTCACGCAGGCGAAACGGGATTATGATTTAAAACTTGATAATGTCAGGCTTGAAATAGTAAACGACTGGCGCGCGCTTGACCAGGCGAAGCGGAATTACGAGATTAGCCTTGCCGGGGTAAAGGTGAGCGAACGTCGGGTTGAAGAACAAAATTTGCGCGCTGAGCTTGGCAGAAGCACCGCGCGCGAAGTTGTTGCGGCTCAAGATTCTTTGATAAAATCCCGCGACGATTTGACCGCCGCTGTGATTGCGCACACGCTTGCGAGGTTGCGATTCTACAGCGATATGGGCATATTAATGATAAACGACAGGGGCAAATGGGAGGAAATGGCTGATGCAGGTGTTAATGGCAATAATAAGCAAAATTAAAAGTTTATATAAGACCTATCCGCGATTGAGTGTTGGCGCGACTGTGTTGGTTGCGGCGCTGATTGCGTATGGAATTCTTGGCGGTGGCGCCGATATGGGCGCATTGGCTACGTTTGAGGCGCGGCGCGGAGACCTTGATATAACGGTTGTGGAAGGCGGCACGGTGGAAGCCCTTGAATCGCAGGAAATCCGTTGCGAGGTTGCCACGGGTTATCAAGGAACAAAAATTTTGAAAATCATTGAAGAAGGTTATTTTGTGACAGATGAGGATGTTAAAAACGGTCTTGTGCTTGTTGAACTTGATTCATCAGACCTTCGCGATAAATTGTTGACGCAGGAAATTCAATTTCAATCCACTTTAGCGGCATTAACCGAGGCGCGCCAGAGTTTTGATATTCAGCTTAATCAGAGCAAATTGGACATTAAGACCGCAGACCAGGCAGCCCGCTTTGCGTATATGGATTTTGCGAAATTTGTCGGCGATAAACTCGCTGCCGAAATTGTGGAGCGGCTCGGGATGAGGGAACAGACAAACGCGGATATGATAGACCTTTCAAAGTTAGAAGGGGCGCTGAAGCCGCTTTTGTCCATTGCGGATATTTCAACTACAAATTCAGAAACAACGATGTCGGCATCCGGCGCAGAGGGTAACGGAGCTGGAAGGCAGAGGTTTGAAGGCAGAGGGAATAATGGGGAAACGGGTTCAACAGGTTCTGGCGGGGTTGGTGTTGGCGGTGAACGACAGGGAGAGAATGGGGCTGGCGGCGCTGGTGGCGCAAGGCGGTTTGGTCCGCGTCAGAGCGGGCAACGTCCGGAGAGATTTGGTCAACAGGGCACAGAGGCTCAACAATTCGCGGCGCGACCCGGAGGAAGACCATCGGCGGCAGACCAGCGCGGCGCGTTTGACGGCGAAGCAGCTCGGGGTCGTAACAACCAGCCCGCAGGTGGATTTGCCGCTGCAGATACCAGCGCGCGTTTGCCTGACTCAATATCGCTATTAGACAGCGATGCCGGGCACGCAAAAACGTTGTCGGTGTTATCCACTATTCCTGAGGAATTGTTTGCCGTTGTGGGGGCGCTTGAGAAAACACAGGTTATAGACTTTTCACAATACGCGAAACCGGAGTTGTTAGGCGACGGTTCGGCGAAGCAGCAATTGAGAAAGCTGCTTGACGAACTTCAACTGGCTCAGGCGCAATTGAGTTTACAGGAGACTAAATTGCAGGGAACCGAAAGGTTGTTCAAAAAAGGTTTTATAAGCAAGACCGAATTGGAAGGGGAGCAGATGACCTACACGAACAATATGCTTCGTGTGGCGACGGCTCAGACGGAGCTTGATTTGTTTATAAAATATGAATTTCCGAAACAGGCGGAGGAATTGCTTTCAAAGTATGATCAGGCGTTGCGGGCGCTTGAAAGGACGAAGAAGGAAGCGGTTTCAAAGATTGCTCAGGCGCTTGCCAAGCTGCGGGCGGCTGAAAGCCGTTATAAGATTGAAGCCCAGCAGAGACAGGAATTGATTGATAAGATAGATAAATGCGTTATCAAGGCGAAAAAAAGCGGTCTTGTGGTTTACGCGAACGATTCTTCACGATTTTTTGGCTCAAATGAACAAATCCGCGAAGGGGCTACTGTGCGGGAACGTCAGACTATTCTCACAATACCGGATATGAAAAGTATGGCGGTGCGGGTTAAGATACACGAGTCGTATATAAAACGAATCAAGAAAGGGTTAAAGGCGAAGGTTCAGGTGGATGCGTTTCCGGAAGACGTTCTTAATGGGGAGGTGACCAAGGTTAGCGTTATACCTGACAGCGGGAGCCGATGGATGAATCCCGACTTAAAAATCTATCCGACGGTTGTCAGCATAACCGATGAGCGGGAATGGCTCAAACCCGGTATGAGCGCGAAGGTGGAGATTATGGTAAACAGGCTTACGAACGTGGTATATATTCCGCTTCAGGCTGTGACTGTTGTGGGTGGCAAGCAGGTATGTTATGTGCTCGGGGCGCTGAAGCCGGAGATGCGGATAATAGAGGTTGGAGATTTTAACGACGAATTTATTGAGGTTAAAAGTGGGATAAAAGAGGGTGAAAAGGTTCTGCTTATGCCGCCCCCGCCGGATAAACGGGGAAAGGAAGAACCTGCTCAACAGCAGGAAGAAGAGTCTCAGGAAGCAAGCAAGCGGATACCCGGCGAGACGATGAAACTTTCACCGGAAAACGGTTCAAGCAGCCTATCAACTCCGACCTCAACAGATTCAGGTGGACAACGTGGCTCATCTGCGGAAGGATTTCCTCAAGGCCGCGGCAGACGCGGCGGGCAACGGCAACCGTAAGAATATTTGTATAAGCCTTCATTTGCTAAAAATGGCGCAAAAATCTATTGCAAAACTTGAAGATGTTAAGAAGACCTACCTGATGGGTGTGGTGACGGTTCAGGCGTTGCGCGGTGTTTCCCTTGATATTAAAGAGGGCGAATATGTGAGCATTATGGGACCGTCGGGCTGCGGCAAGTCCACGCTTCTGAATCTGCTCGGTTGTCTTGACAGACCCAGTTCGGGGCGGTATTTGCTTGGCGGCGTTGATGTGTCGCAGATGGATGACGACCAGTTATCGGAGATCAGAGGGAAGCGACTTGGGTTTATTTTTCAATCCTACAATTTAATCCAGCAATTGACTGTTGTGGAAAATATTGAGGTGCCTCTTTTTTATCAGGGCATTCCTCATGAGATAAGTCGGGCTCGGGCGATTGAGATGGCAAGAAGGGTTGGGCTTGAACATCGGCTTCATCATAAGCCGTTTGAGCTTTCAGGCGGACAACAGCAGCGGGTGGCGATCGCGCGCGCTCTTGTAAATGATCCGTTGGTGATACTTGCCGACGAACCGACGGGGAACCTTGATTCAAAATCCGGGCTGGAGATATTGCAGATATTTGACGAGTTACATAAGCAGGGTAAAACCATAATAATGGTCACGCACGATGAAAACATAGCAAAACGCGCCCAGCGCACTATAAGACTCAGAGACGGAGTTGTTGAAAGCGATACGTGGAATAATTAACTTTGTTCAGGATGTGGCGGGATGGAAATGGAATTAAATAAACCGATGGACGGGAGCGGGAACAAACCAGTGCAAGAGGTTGATTTGTTCCGCCAGTTGTTGCGTCCATTTATGCCCGACCATATTGTGCGGATTTTTAAGCTTGCGTTAAAGAGTCTCTGGCTGCACAAGCTTCGTTCTTTTTTGACTGTGCTTGGGATTGTGTTTGGAGTTTGCTCTGTTATTGCGATGCTTGCGATTGGCGAAGGAGCGAGTTATGAGGCTCAAGAACAGATTAAAAATCTCGGCAGCCAGAATATTATCCTGCAGAGCGTCAAACCCTCAGACGACCAGAAGATATCCGGCGCCGCGCAAAATTTTGTTCTTGATTACGGGCTAAAATATTCGGACATAAAACGGCTTCGCTCAACGATTCCCGGAATCACGATTGTTGTACCGGGGCGGATTGTTCGGGACTATATCTGGAATGCGACAAGACGGGTTGACGGCGAGATTATCGGAACTGTGCCGTGGTATCCTGAGATGCGAAACCACAGGGTGAGCGTGGGGCGGTTTTTTTCTGAAATTGAGATGGAATATGCGGCGAATGTTTGTGTGTTGAGCGCCGAGACAGCCCAGCAGTTATTTCCGATTTCAGACCCGATTGGTAAAGAAGTGCGGGTAGGTGGAACCTATTACAGAATTGTGGGGATACTTGAGTCGCAGAAGGTGTCAAAAACCACCTCAGCGGATGCCGCGCCGAAGACGATTACATACAGGATTTTTATACCTCTTTCAACGGCGCGGGAGCGATTTGGCGAAACGATTTTGAAACGTCGGACCGGAAGTATGGAAGCCGAGCGGGTTGAACTGCACGAGGTGACGGTGAAAGTTCAGGACCCGAAGATGGTGGTTTCGGTGGCTCAGGCAATAAATAACCTGCTGCAGCGGAATCACAAGAAAAAAGACTACGAGATAATAGTACCGCTTGAATTGTTGCGCAGGGCTGAAAGGACGAAACAGATTTTCAATATAGTGCTGGGGTCAATTGCGGCAATCTCGCTTCTTGTCGGCGGCATAGGGATTATGAATATTATGCTGGCGACCGTGACGGAACGGACACGGGAGATCGGTATTCGCCGGGCGCTCGGCGCAAAACGGCGCGACATTGTCACGCAGTTCCTTGTTGAATCGGTTATGCTTTCGGGCACAGGCGGCTTGATCGGCGTCTTGTTCGGCGTCGCAATTCCGTTTTTGGTTACTATGTTTGCGAATATGAAGACGATTGTAACTCTATGGTCGCCGCTGCTTGCGTTTTCTATTTCCGCTCTTGTCGGAATTGTGTTCGGATTGTATCCAGCTATACGGGCTGCTAAGATGGACCCTGTTGAAGCGTTGCGTCATGAGTAATTTTGAGTCATCGGGTTTACTGACTATTAATATGAGACTGCTGCGGATAACGTTTTTTGCAATTGCTTTGTTCGTTTTTGTGAGTCCTGCCACAGCAGGTTCTGCGACTAAATATTTGAAGAATTCCGAACAATGGTTTTCAACCGACGAGGCGGCGAAGATCGCAAATAACATAATGTCCTATCAATCGCCGTTGGGCGGCTTTCCCAAAAACATTGATACCACATCAAAACCATACATCGGCAATAAAGAAGGTTTAAAACCCACTTTTGATAACGGCGCCACTGTAGATGAATTGCGGTTTTTAGCCCGATATTACAGAGCAACAAAAGAGGCCGCGGCGAAGGCTTCGTTTTTAAGAGGGTTTGATTATATTATCGGGGCTCAATACCCAAACGGCGGTTTTCCGCAGACCTATCCGCCGGGGAACGGTTATCACAAATACATCACCTTTAACGATTCAACAATGGTGAGACTGCTTGAGTTTTTGCAGGAGACAGCGGAATCTCAAACATACGATTTTCTTGACGATTTACGTCGCGCGAAGGCGAAAACCGCTTTTGACCGAGGCATTGATTGCATATTAAAATGTCAGATAAGAGTGAACGGGAAATTGACTGCGTGGTGCGCCCAGCACGACGAAATAACGCTTGAGCCGCGCGGCGCAAGAACGTTTGAACTTCCGTCATTGAGCGGGGCTGAATCTGTCGGAATAGTCCGCCTTTTAATGAGTGTGAGGAATCCTTCAACAAATATAATTGTTGCGGTGCGGTCTGCTGTGGAATGGTTTGAAACAGCAAAAATCAAAGGGATAAAGATAGTGGAAATGAAGGACGAAAAGTCACCTTCGGGAAAGGATAAGAGAGTTGTTGAAGCCGCCGCCGCGCCGCCCATCTGGGCGCGATTTTACGAAATCGGGACAAACAGACCGATCTTCGCCGACCGCGATGGGGTAAAGAGATATAAACTTTCTGAGATAGGATATGAACGGCGCAACGGTTATGGGTGGTATGGATACTGGGCTCAAAAATTGCTGGAAAAAGAATATCCAGAATGGGAAAAAGAAATTGCAAGACAACGATGATAAACAGGGAAGTTAACTATAAATCCGCATAAATATCTGTCCAAAATAATTAATTGAAATTTTTGTAATGCGGTTATATGGAGTGCGGTTATATGGAGTGCGGTGTTAAGTGAGCAGTCGCGAACGCAACACCGCTTT
>JBAMMJ010000005.1:0-14706 GCA_039793825.1 Verrucomicrobiota bacterium
GTCACAAAGCGGTGTTGCGCCTGCTTGCGCAGGCTTAACACCGCACTCCATATAATTGTGTTTCGGGGCGGATTTTCGTCAATGCGGTGTTGGTGATTCAGGGATTAATATATAAAGGGAATGAATCGTTTCGTTTGTTTCATATATTCGGAATATTGTGGAAAACGTTCGCTTAGGAGTTTTTCTTCAAGGCGGGCTTTTTTGTCAAGGAAGAGCGCAAGGACAAAAGTTGCCATAAGGGCGGCGACGCTGAGCCATAGAAAGGAATACCCGATGCCGAGCGAGATAAGGCTGAGGTAGAGCGGATGTCGGACAACGGAGTAAATGCCTGTTGTAACGAGTTGGGATTGCGGGTGCGGTTCGGGGGAAGATTTTCTATTTTTTCCGAGAACCGCAACACCTGCAATTCCTGCTATTGCGCCGATAAGAATTAGAATAATTCCAATAATGGTTGATATTCGGCTGGTTGGACTGCCTGCTCCCAGATAACCGAGGATTCCGACTGAAGCCATTAAGAAATATTGGCATCGGGTCCAGTTTTTGTATTGCGGGTTTGGGGATAGCGGTGTATTCATACCTCAGCTATGGTGGTCGTGTTTGGGAAAAACTTTTTGCGGGTTGACGAAGAGTCGGGTTAGTTTTTCGCGCAGTTGTAAACGCGCGCGCAGGAGTCTGACTTTGACATTGGCTTCGCTTATGCCTAAAACCTCGGCGGTTTCCTTGATTGAGAGTCCTTCAACATCGCGGAGGATAAAGGTAAGGCGGTAAGGTTCTTCAAGCTCGGAGAGTGCCTGTTCAATCAGTCGTCTTGTTTCGTTGCGGTTAACGATATCTGAAGGGCTTTCTTTCCAGTCGGCGATGTATTCCGGGTGCGGAATTTCGCCGTCGTCTTTATTTGGTTCTGTGGTCTGTTCCAGTGAAACGGTATCAAGTCCATTGTGTTTTCGGATAATTTTAAGGGCGGCATAAGTTGCTATTTTTGTGATCCAGGTGGCAAAAGAGGAGTCGCCGCGGAAATTTTTAAGGTTTTCAATCACGCTTAAAAAGGTTTGCTGGGTGACGTCCTGGGCGTCGTGCGGATTTTGCAAAATCCGCAATGCAATTAAGTAGATTTTGGACTCATATTTTTGAACCAGTTTTTCAAATGCATCAAGGTCCCCTGCCTTTGCGCGGCGGACAAGTTCCTCATCATTTTCCCTATTGTTGTGCATCTGTGTCATACCGATGCGTGAGCCGGTATCTGGCGCTGCTGAATAAGTTTGCGTCAGATAAAATCCTGCTTTAAGATTAATAAGATTGAAAACAAAAGGCAAACAAAGATATCGGCGATCGGGGAAAAAATGAAAGAAACGTTTGGCGAGTTAAAAACCGCGGTGATTGTAGCCTCTTTGCGTCGGTGCAGGTTGTTTACTGGTTTAGGGAGGGAAGATATTGAGAAGATAGCCGGCATAACCGTGATAAAGACGTTTAATAAGGGCGATTATGTGTTTCGCCAGGGGGAGCCATCTCACGGATTTTACGTAGTTCAGAAGGGCGCAATCAATGTTCATAGGGTAAATCAATTTGGTAGGGAGCAGGTGATTCAATTTTTAGAGATGGAGAATCGTTTGCCGAGGCTTCGCTGGCTATGGAAACGGGCTATCCGGCGGATGCGCGCGCCGAAGAAGCGTCTCAACTTTTGCTTGTGCAGAAAAACGGTTTTATGAATTTGTTGCGGTCTCAGCCCGAGCTTACCGTAAGGATGTTTGTTGCTATGAGTTTGCATCTGCGGAGTCTGGTTGAACAATTGGAAGAGGTCTCGTTAAAGACGGTAGAGAGCAGGCTTGCCAACTGGTTGATGAAACGGGTTGCGGACCCATCTTCATCAAAAGCGGTGGTTATCCAGCTTGAGGTGCCGAAACGGGTTCTCGCCGCCGAGCTTGGAACGGTGAGCGAAACAATTTCGCGAACTTTTGCTAGGTTCAAATCGCTTGGCATAATTGATGTCAAAGGCGTACAGATCACTATTATTTCGCCGTTGGAATTGAAAAAATTTGTCCACTCCATATCGGATGCCGAATAATTGCAGACCGTCAGAGCAGTGAAAAAATAGTTATCTAATAGTTTGTCTGAAGCCGATATATGTCTGGATAATGAGATAATTCTGCAGGTTAAACTTATTGCCCGGATGGGGTTAAAAATTTAATATCATAATCGTTATGAACAGAATTATTTGCTTGGTTTTCGGGATTGTTCTTTGGTGCAACGCGGCGGTTATTGCCGCTGAGCAGAGGCAGTTTCGGGCGGCGAGGTCTGTTCATCTTAGCTATCAATCGCCGGAGTGCGTTGCGTTTTATGTTGAGATGGTTGTGAAAAGGTCTACCACTGGCAGTTATTTTATGGCTTGTGGTTGGAGAGACGGTTATTTTGGTATTCAGGAGCTCTTGAATGGGCGGAAGGTAGCCATATTTTCTGTTTGGGACCCGACTGCCGGGGACGACCCAAACGTTGTTAATCCGCAGGACCGGGTGGAGTGTCTCTATGAAGGGGATGGGGTTCGGGTCAAGCGGTTTGGTGGCGAGGGCACCGGCGGGCAATGTATGATGGATTTCAACTGGAAGATTGGAGAAACAAACCGATTTGTTGTGATTGCGGAGGTGCAGGGTGAAAAAACCGCATATAGCGGTTATCTCTGGTTGAATGAGAAAAAGGAGTGGAAAAAGCTTGTTACTTTTAGGACACGAACCGGCGGCAGGGCTCTTCGGGGGCTTTACTCGTTGGTTGAAGATTTCAGGCGCGACGGCAAGAGTGTTTCGGAGGTGAGGGAGGCGGAATATTTTTCTGTATTTTCCAGACTTCCGAATGGAGAATGGAATCTGTTGAACAGGGCGCGGTTTAGCGCTTCTAACGCCAGTTGGGAATCAAAGGAAAATATAGACGCCGGGGTTAATGGAAATAAATTTTATCTCGCCACTGGCGGTTCTATAAAACAGGGCAGGAAGTTGGGCGAGGTTATTGAAATAAAGGGGAATGGATGGAAACTTCCTGGTGACATTCCGATAGATGTTAAGAATTAAAAATGGAATTATAATTATTTGATGAGGGCGGTAGTATCCATATTTGGAAGAATTAGAACGATTGCCGAGACGTATATTCGGGAGCATCTTCGGACGCTGTTAAAAATTCGCCATAGATTGGTTATTCGGGAGGAATTTTTACATCTTGCGCTTGCTGTTGTTGTTGGGGTTTTAGGCGGGGTATGCAACCTTTTTTTTCATCTATCAGAAGAGTTGTTAAAGATTTTGATATTTGGGCATAATGCGGAGATTTCAGAGATTGCGAGGGGTCTTTTATGGTGGCAGAAGATAATTACTCCAACGGCAGGGGGTCTTGCGGCGGGTTTAATTTTGTTGATCGGGATGAAGGTTTCCGCAAAGGAGGCGCCATCAAATATTCTTGAGGCGGTCATAGTTGGGCAGGGTCGGCTTTCTTTTCGGTCGGGGTTGGTAAAAACTTTTTCGTCGCTTATCAGTCTGACGAGCGGGGCTTCTATTGGGCGGGAAGGGTCAATTGTTCATCTTTCTGCGACAATTGCGTCAAAGTTCGGACAACTGCTTGATTATCACCCCTATAAGTTGCGCTTGCTTACGGCGTGCGGCGCTGCAGCCGGGATATCGGCAGCGTTCAACGCGCCTCTTACGGGGGCGGTATTTGCCGCGCAGATTGTGATAGGCAATTTTTCAATGACGATGTTTACGCCGATAATACTTTCTTCGGTTGTAGCGGCGATGATGTCGCGCAGTTTTTTCGGGATTGAGCCGCTTTATCATGTGCCGGTTTTTGAATTTACGCGCCTGAGTCAGTTGCCGTGGATAGGTCTTGTTGGTGTTGGTTCGGGATTGATAGGGGCTGGATTTCTTAAAGGTATAGATTTAGTGGAGAGGCAAATGAAAACTACAATCAAACGCTTTTATTTCCGGATAATGATAGGCGGGTTGCTTGTGGGCGCGATTTCGGTTTTTTATCCGTGGGTCTGGGGTAATGGATATGGTCCGGCAAATATGATTCTGGATGGAAAGTTCACCGTGAATGTTTTGCTGGGACTTGTTCTGGCTAAGGCGATTGCCACGATGATTTCGGTTGGCTCGGGAATGGTTGCTGGGATAATGACGCCATCACTGTTCATCGGAGCCGCATACGGGAGTTTTTGCGGGCTGGGGCTTCACGCTTTGAATCTTGGGGAAAATCTGCCGGTCTGCGTTTTTGCGTTAGCAGGTATGGCGAGCGTTTTTGCCGCCACAACTCATTCTCCGCTGATGGCTATGTTATTGGTGTTTGAGATATCATTAAATTATTCCTTGATGCCGGCGCTTATGCTTGCGTGTCCGCTGGCGACATTGGTTGCCCGCCGGTTTCACCGAGATTCGGTTTACACAAAGCCGTTGCGCGAGCGTGGGATTGAGGTCCGGGAGAGCAAAAAATTTGGTATTGCGGAGATTAATGTTGTTGCGGACATAATGCGCAAACCCGTGACTCCGCTCTATAATACCACACCGTTTGAACAGATAATTGAACGGTTTCTTTCAAGCCCGAACAATTTTTTGCCTGTGGTTGATTCAGATTATCGGCTCATCGGCGTTGTTTCATTGCAGGACGTGAAAGAATTTTTAAGCCGCAACGAAAATATTCTCGGAATTATTGCCTACGATGTTATGCGTCCGGTCCCGTATTATTTAACGCCACAACAGACGTTGCAGGATGCATTTCCGGTTTTGATAAATAGCGAGATGCGCAATATCCCGGTGGTGGACACGACGGAGAATATGAAACTCATCGGCTCGGTGCTGCGTTCAGAGGCACTTGGAATTTTGTCCGAAAAGATTGCCGCAACGCCGCGTTAAAAGAATGTCTTTTATTGTTGAGTTTTTGAATAGCGGATAAATTCATCCGGGTATTTATGATAATGAATCTAATGAATTAATAGAATAGGAGAGGGTTGAAGTTATGATTATAAAGCATTATTTTATTCAACTTAAATCGTTATTATCAAATCCCGCAACGGTTCAATAGCGATAAGGAAATTAGTATGTAGGGGTGTTATTCTTGCAATAACCCTGGCAGGTTTGATGGGATATTCGCAATTCAAAATATTCGGTTTGCTATTGCTATGCGGTCTGAAACCTATGGATTGAGGAATAAAAATTGATTATGGATTTAATTATTTTTTTTAGCGCAATTATGTTTTAATATTTGATTGATGGCTCTTGTTGAGAAATTAATAGACGGTGTTAGAAATCTTATTGGGCGAAAACGAACTTCAGTCAGAGCGACAGAAGTTGTTTTGTCTGATCTTGAGTACAAGTTTGCCTGTTTGAGGAAGGAGGTTGAGGGGAGAGATCGGGCTATAGAGCAGATGAGAAGGGAGTATGAGCGGTTGCAGGAGAGTTTAAAGGGGATTGAAAGCAAGACGCGAGGTGATGCGACCAGAATTTTTTTGTCCAGTTTTGCTAATCGGCTATCGCTGCTAGTGGTGCTTGCTTGTGGAATAAAAGATGGGAAACAGATTGACGTAAAAGAGATTGCCGACCAGATTCTTGCTCTGGAAAAAGAACTGGCTGGGTATGGGTTAGAACCTGTTGGTAGACCGGGCGAAAAGGTTAAGTATGATGTCAGGGTTCATCAGGGGATGGGGAGTGATTTGATTGAAGATGGGGAAGAGGTTGTTGTGAGGATACCGGGTTATAAATACGAGAATCAGATTTTAATAAAGGCATATATTAGCAGGGTATAAAGGTAAAATGGCGAGAGTTGGAATAGACTTTGGCACAGCAAACACTGTTGTAGCGGTTTACAACGAATCTGCTGAGACGACGGAGACAATTTCTATTCCGGGGATATCAATTGAGATGAGGCATCGTTTGAACGTTGATTCTCCGGAGCAGATTGTTCATATAATTCCGTCAATGATTCATTACGGCAAGGAGCAGGTTTTAATTGGGAATCAGGTTGTTTCGCAGGGGCTTGCCGAGCATCACGACACGTTCAGGTGGATGAAGCAACTTATCGCCCAGCGGAATAACAGGTATAAAAAGACCGCGCAGGGTATGAAACTTCCTTCGGAGGCGGGACGGGATTTTCTTATATTGCTTCTTAAATACATTTCAAACGTGGTTTCGTTGAGCGAGGACGAATTTACTTTTACGGCGCCGACCGAGGCGTTTGAGACGTTTCAGGACTGGCTGCGCTCTGTTGCCGAGGCTGCTGGAATAAAACGGCTGCGGATAATTGACGAACCGTCGGCGGCGGTTCTTGGATATAGAGGGACGGCGAGGCGGGACGAGTATTTTCTTCAATACGACCACGGTTGCGGCACTTTGAATGTTGCGGTTGTAAAATTAGACCTGGCGAGTCCACAGGAAAAGAAGGCGATTCATCTGGGGCAGGCAGGCCGCGACGGGATAGGTGGTATGAATATTGATTGCTGGCTTGCGGAGGATTTCTGCCGACGCCACCGGATTGAATCTCAAATAAGGAAAGGGCTTGAATCAATAATTATTTATCGGGCTGAACAGACTAAAATTAGTCTGTCCGACCCGTTGAAGCGAGAAGTTGAGATGTCTATACCGGTTGAAGTGGATGGACAGTTAAAGGTTTTGAAAACCGTGTATAGCCGCAGTTGCGAGCATTGCGAGCGGGGACGGGTTGGCGGCACCGGGATAGCTGAGAGAGCCTGTTTTGGGTGTTTGTTGCTGGCAAACGGATTTCAACGTTTGGTTAAGGAGACAATTGATCGGGCGCTGGAAAACGCGGCTATAAAATCAGGCGTTCGCAAGCAGGATATTTCGCAGGCGCTTGTGACCGGAGGCACATCGCTTATGCCGTGCGTGAACGACATTTTGCGGGAATATTTCGGCGAAATGGTTCAATACCAGAACCCCTACGACGCGGTTGCGCGGGGGGCGTGTCGCGGGATTGTCATACCGGTTTTGCAACACGATTACGCAATTGAAAGCTGGAACCGTGAAAAACAGCGGTTTGAGTTTGTGCCGCTTTTTAAGATGGGGGACCATTATCCGACAAGACCGGAAGATGTAGTGCAGCTATGGGCAAGGGGGAGTTATGACGGAATGGAGCGGATCGGGTTAAAAATCTTTGAAGTATC
Organism: Verrucomicrobiota bacterium; assembly: GCA_039793825.1. GTDB lineage: Bacteria > Verrucomicrobiota > Verrucomicrobiia > Limisphaerales > JAKPVM01 > JAKPVM01. Next base: position 7,142 of record JBAMMJ010000005.1, read on the forward strand.
GCAGATGAAACGGTTGAAATTTACCGAACCGATTATTGACGAAGAGGGACATTTGATTGATGAAAGTCGGGTTATTACGGATTGTGTGTATGTCTGTTTAAACGCAAAAAATCCCACATTTATAATAGCGAATCCGCCTGTAAATATTAAACGGGACCAGAAACGGTTTTTGTGCACGTTCAGGGTTGACGATCAGCGGCGACTTCTTGTTACGGTTTATGATAAATTGAATGACAAAGTTTTGATGCAGGATTATCCTGTTGTAAGGCTATGAATTTTAAACTTGAGCTCAAAGCCTTGATAGCGGCGCAGGCGCCGCTTATTCACCTTATAACTTATGAAGAGGAACGGGTTGTGCGCCATATCCTTGAAATTGAAGGCACGCAGGATATGGGCGTGGTGAGCTGGGATGTTGCCGACGGTTTTAAGGTGCATCGGGAGGGTGCCGAGCCATTCCCATTAAGGGAATGCACTACCGACACCATATTGCATCACGTATCAGAAAAGACGCCGCGCGGTTATATTATAATTTTAAAAGATTTTCATCATTGCTGGACTAATCGCCGCGCTTATATAACCCGAAAGTTGCGCAATCTTGTTCCAAAACTGAGGGTAAACTGTCAGTTTATTGTATTTTTGACTCCTCCGCTTTCGCAGGGAAACGAGCTTCCGAATGAACTTAAAGACGATGTCATTGTATTGGAGGTGCCGTTGCCGGATCAGAAAGAACTTGAACGATTGTTTGACGAGGCAACAGCGCGGATTGATCCGGCAAAACTTCCCAAACGGGAGTTGAAAGAAAAGTTGATTCAGTCCGCGCTCGGGTTAACCACCACGCAGGCGCGCCTTGCTTTTTGCAGGGTCTGGACAAATTACGAATGTTTTGATGAACGGGCTATTGATCTGATTACCTGGTCAAAGAAACAGATTATCAGGGAGAGCGGCGCGCTTGAGTTCTGGTCTGCGCAGGAGAACGAGTCGGATGTCGGCGGATTAGACCTCTTGAAAGCCTGGCTCAAAAAGAGAGAGAGCGCCTTTACTCTTGAGGCGCGGCTTGCGGGTTTGCCGTATCCGCGCGGTGTGGCGCTTATCGGTATACCGGGCACAGGCAAGAGCCTATCTGCAAAGATGCTTGCCGGGTTGTGGAAGTTACCGTTGCTGAGACTTGACGTTGGCTCGCTCTTTGGTTCGTTGCTTGGCGAGAGCGAGCAAAATATGCGCAAGGCGATAATGCTTGCCGAAACCGTAAGCCCGTGCATATTGTGGATTGACGAGCTGGAAAAGGCATTTGCCGGGGTAAGCGCCGGCGGACTGAATTCGGGGGCGCCTTCGCGAATCTTCGGCACATTCCTTACCTGGATGCAAGAACATCAATCGGCAGTATTTGTTATAGCAACTGCAAATGACGTGGCAGCGATACCGGTTGAACTTATGAGCCGCTTTGATAGAGTGTTTTTCCTTGACCTGCCTAATGATAGAGAGCGGCGCGAGATATTTAAAATCCATCTTAAAAATGCTGGGATTGCATTTCCAGAAAGACAATTCAACCTTGAAGAACTGATTGAAAAAAGCAGAGGAATGGTAGGCCGCGAAATTGAGCGCGCCGTAAGAGAGGCTCAGTTTACGGCGTTTGCTGAAGGCAACAGGGAGATTGAACAGGCGGATTTGTTGTCGGCGTTAGAAGAAACGGTTCCAATAAGCAGGTCTCATCAGGAGGTAATAGAGATATTGCGTCGCTGGAAGACTGAAGGTCGCGCATTCCCTGCCTCAAGCGAGGAGTGATCGCGCAGGACTTGATTTTTCATCGGCTAATAGTACGCCCGCATATTTTCGTTTTCTCTTTATTTATTTTTTGTAGTTGCAACCGAACCAGTGTGTTAACTGTCGGAGAGAAGTTTGATCTCTTACCAAGTTATCTGGATGATAAAACCTATTCCGCCTGTGATATGCCGATTAAAATTTTAATATTGGATGGATAAGAAATTGTTTTAAATGATGGATTGATGTGTATAAAAATGCTAAACAAAGTCGTCTATAACGTTATAGTATTTAAAAAAAATTTAAAAATTATAATTTTTCTCTTGATTTTAGATGGGGGTGTGCTAAATTTTTGGTGAAGTTGGCACGATCGGTTCCTCCCGCCAATTGTGCGACTGGTGAGCGAAAACCACAAAATATTGGGGTTTTTCGCTTGCAATTTGTCGCACTCACACAATAATTAGAGTTCAAATGTATTTAAAAAGTCTTACGGTTTTAGGGTTTAAGTCGTTTGCTGATAAGACGACGTTAAATTTTTTGCCGGGAGTGACGGCGATTGTTGGTCCCAATGGATGTGGGAAGTCTAACATATCTGATGCGATACGGTGGGTGTTAGGGGAACAGTCAGCAAAGGCGTTGCGCGCCGGTGAGATGGCAGATGTGATATTCAATGGCACCGACACGCGCAAGCCGCTTGGTATGGCTGAGGTTTCGCTCACTATCGGGGATGTGGACAAAGACCAGTTAAAGGCAGCCGGTATAAATCTTGAATATAATGAGGTAACCATAACGCGGCGGGTTTTTAGAGACGGTTCAAGCGAATATTTTATTAACAAGATTCCGTGTCGGTTAAAAGATATTCAAATGTTGTTTGCCGGCACAGGTGTTGGAAAATCAAGTTATAGCATAATAGCGCAGGGGAACATTACTCAAATTCTTTCAAGCAAACCTGAAGAACGGCGGCTTGTATTTGAGGAAGCGGCTGGGATAACCCGATATAAATCTCAGAAAAAAGAGGCATTAAGAAAGCTTGAATATACAGACCAGAATTTGTTGCGGGTCTCCGATTTGATAAAGGAGGTGAAGCGTCAGATAGGGTCGTTGCAACGGCAGGCTGGCAAGGCGCGCAGGTATAAGCAACTATCGCTTGAGCTTCAGCACCTTGAAACGCAGTATGCGCGTCATCAATTTGATGTTATTTCTTCTGAGATTTCCAATTTGAGCAATAAGGCAAGGGAGATTGAAGAAGAAATTGAGACTCGTGCTGGCGAGATTGCCCGGCTTGAAGATGAACTTGTTCAATTGCGCCAGAATCTATCGGAGGTTGAGAGGCAGGCGGGCGAGCTCAACCAACGGAGCGTTGAGCTTAAAGCCGGGATTGAGCAAAACGAGAATCGGATTAATTTTAACCAGAACCGGTTGAAGGAACTTGTTGAACAGAATGAGCGGACGCATTTTGAGATTACGCAGGGAGAAGAACGGCGGCGCGCGGCTGAGGAGGAGCTTGCGGCGTTGCGCGATAGGATAAGCGCGGCGGAGGCTGCGATTGTGGAGCGGCGTCGGGTATTGGAAGAACGGCGGATTGCGCTTGAGGGAATAGAGAAGGAGCTGCAACGGACGCAGGAGATGCTCCGAGCCGCGCAGTCGGAAGCCTTTGGGTATGCGCAGCAATTGGCGCGGTTTCGCAATGAGATTGTTTCCATTGACGCGCAACGGCAGGGAAACGGCGCCCGGCTTGAAAAACTTGTTATTGAAAAGCAGCAGCTGGAGCAGGAGCAGGTTCAATTAAATGAACGGTTAGCGCAATTTTCTGCTTCTGTTGAGACGCAGAAGCAAGAGGCGGCGAACAGACGGCTATCGGTTGAAGAGTGTCAAAAACGGTTGCAGGAGATTCAGGAGCAATTAAAGGTTGTTGAGCAGCAGATGGACGGGCTGATGACGCGGCAGGCGTCGCAACGTTCCCGTCTTAATGTGCTTGAGCAACTTGAGCAAGCGCGCGAGGGTTTCAGCGCGGCTGCAGCCGCGATATTAAAACAATCGCGCGAGGTGTTGGGGTCGCTTGCCGATAAAATACGGGTTCCCGACCAATATGTTGTCGCCATAGAGAATGCGCTTGGGGCAAATTTGCAGGTTATCCTTGCCGAAAAACCTGAAACGGCTCACAAGATTTTGAACGACCTTGCCGAGTCAAAGAAAGGGAGGGCAAGCGTGGCTGCGCTTGCGCTGCGTCCGATGAACGGCGATGAATTTGAGAAACAGTCCTCAAGCCCGGAACAGACATCTGCCGCAGTTGCGGAGAGTGGATTTGCCGTTAGAGGCGAAGCCGAAAACCCTTCGGCTGGTGGCGATGGCGGCAAGGTTCACGCGTTAAATGTTATTCAAGCCGATCCATCCGTTGAGTCTCTTTTGCGTGGGCTTCTTGGCAGGACATATATTGTTCCTGATTTGCAGACGGCGACTGCAGCATTGATGAACGGTCATAGCGGGTGCGATTTTGTTACATTAAAAGGCGAGTTGCTGAATCGGTATGGAATTTTTACCGGGGGCTATTCCAATGGCAACGGTTCGGCGGCGTCGCCCTCGTCAATACTTGGAAGGAAAAACCAGATATCGGCGTTGCAGGAGCAACTTGCGCGATTGCAAAGTGAAATTGACAATTTGAGCGCGCGGAGGAATGAGCTTGGAGCCGAACAGAAGGCGATTGTGGCGAATTTGCAGGATGCGCAGAAGCAGCTGCGCGAATGTGAGCTGTCAATCATTCAGAGAGAGGGGGAGCAGCGGGCGTTGCAGAATTCCATACGGCTAATCAACCAGCGGATACAAAATATAGATTTTGATATTCAATCGTTGCAACGAGACCTTGAGCAATCATTGAACAGGCGGATGGAGATTGCCGCGAAGGTATCGCAACTGGAGGAGCAGGAACAGGGGGCATCGCAAAAGGTGGTTGCGTTTGGGGGCGCGCTTGAGGAGTTGCGGCAAAAACGGGATTCCGCAAACGCGGCGTTGACGGAGGCAAAAGTTGCGCTGGCGTCCGAAGAGCAGGTTTACGCCGGTTACAACAGGCAGCAGGGACCGTTGCGTCAGCGGATTGATGAATTGTCGCAGCAGATTGAACGGCGTAAAAACGAGATTTCTCAAATAATAACCCGGCGCGAGCAGTTGCAGCTTGAGATTGAAGAGTCGCAGCGGGCGATTGAACAGCTTTCGGAAGTTCGCCACCAGGTTAATTCCGACATAGCGCGGCTGATGGAGTTAAAGACCCGGATTGAATCAGAGATTTCCGAGCGCGAAAACCTGCTTCGCTCCGCAAGAGCGGAGCACTCTGCTTTGCAGCAGCAGCGCGGCAATATAGAAGTTGAACTAACCCAGAAACGGATGTCTATTCAAAACCTGCGCGAGCGGATTTATCAAAAATATCAAATTAACCTTGAGGATATCCGCAGCGAATGCATAACTATAACGATAGCCGATCAGGGGACGGCAAAGGTTGAAACCCTGACGCCTGAGGAAATGCAACGGCGCGGGCTTTCTACGGATTGGGAGGCTGTGGCGAGCCAGATTGCCGCTTTGCAAAAACGGATTGATGAGATGGGTCCGGTCAATCTTGTTGCTATTGAAGAATACGAGGAAACCGAGCAACGTTATCAATTCCTTTCGCAACAATATGATGATCTGCAAAAAGCCAAACAGCAGTTATTGGATGTTATAAACAGGATAAACGCCCAGACCCGCGATATGTTTGCCGACACGTTCAATAAAATTCGTGAAAACTTTCAGCGAATTTTTGTTGAAGTTTTTGGAGGCGGTAAGGCGGATTTGCGGCTTGTGGACGAGGGCGATGTGCTTGAATCGGGTATTGAAATTGTGGCAAGACCGCCGGGGAAGCAGTTGCAGAGTATCTCGTTGCTGTCTGGCGGCGAACAGGCGATGACGGCGATTTCGCTTTTGTTTTCAATTTATATGGTGAGACCAAGTCCATTCTGTTTCCTTGATGAATTGGACGCGCCGCTTGATGAAAACAATATCAATAGGTTTGCAAAGATGCTCCAGCGGTTTATTAATAATTCGCAGTTTATAATTATAACGCACAACAAGCGGACAATTGCGCTTGCCGATGTTGTCTATGGAGTCACAATGGAGGAACGGGGTGTGAGCAAGATTGTGAGTATGCGCTTTAAGGATTCAGGTTTGCGCGCCAATCGCGACATTCAAAATGCCGATTCGCAGAGTCCTCATCAACAGCGCCAGAATAGTAGCGACAAAAATGGAGAACAACATTCCGGAAACGGTTCCGCCGAAGAAGTTGTCCTGGTCAAATAGAAGGGGGCTTATCTGAATCAAGGGTGTAAGCTGGGGAAAAAATTGAAGTTATCGGTTTGATAAATCGTCAAAAACTTTTTATGAAAGGTAGCGGAAAAAGTTTGGTCTGGTTTGTTGTGGTTCTTCAAACGCAACTATTGCTCTGGGGTAGCGAGAGAAATTACAAGTTTGACGGACCTATCCCGCGCGACGTTCTGGAAAATTACCTTTCTCGCGCAATCACGATGCAGGATTTGTGCACAGGGATAGGCAATGTAAACGACAACGTTCGTATGTTAACCAACGTTGGCGCAAAATTCATCGGCAGGGCGATCTATATGTGGGGCGGCGAACAGCGGATAGCAAAGCCGGAGTTTCTTCAGAAGGCGAAAGAAATTATTGATCTATGCCATAAAGCCGATTCAGATATGATGATTCAGGGGGCTGTATTTGAGTTTGTGAGCGAAGCGGTGACAAACGTTCCGGTGCCGGATTGGGTTTTCAAGGAATTTTCACTTCCGCCTGTCAGGCGAACTTTTATTTATACAAATATGCTCTTCCCGAATGTGAAACCGCGCCCGGGACGCGGTTCAACGCCGGACATTGTTCAGCTTGAAACCAAACTCTGGTTCTTCTTTCTTGCAGCCTCTTACATAGACGTCGGCGCGGAGGCTATTCATTTTGGACAAATTGAAGTCGTTGGCGGCAGAGACAGGGGGTACAAACACTGGCAGGAGCTTATTCAACGCGTCCGTAATTACGCGGCAAAACGCGCCCGGCGCCATTGGGTCGTATGCGACGCCCATGTACCGAGCGGCGGTGTGGTTGTAGATGGCAGGTTACTTCTTGATTTTCATTCCTTCCCGTTGCGTCCAAAGGAGGTGCCGAATGAACCGCAAAAAGCGGTGCTTGAGATGGGTTTTTTTGACAGCATATACGGCAGGAGTAAAGGGGGAATAGCGCCAGCCGGGTGGAAATGCGAGAGCCTGCCATATCTTGTGGAATTTGACAACTGGGGGGCTTCAAAATTCGGCGGTCAGGCGAGTCAGGTGCCAAAGCCAAATTACTGGGTCTGGGGCTATGATGAGATATCGTGGTTTGCTCATCAACCGGAATCCTATCGCAACGAATGGCTCTGGTATGCCTGGAACTGGGTGAGAAAAAACGATACAAACGGCTTTGTCCAATTCTGCGGCAGCAGGGTTTTGCACGATCCGCCTGCGACGGCTGATGGTAAACGAAAGATTTACTGGTATTTTGCCAACACGAAGAGTCCTGCCTGTCCGGACGGCTTTAATCAGGAAGAGACGATCAAAGCAATCTGGATGAAGGATGTGAAAAAGTAATTCAGTTTTGATGTTTAAATTGCAGGTCTGGAGCAAGCCATCGGAGTAATGGCGATTTGTTTGATTTTGGGCAGATTGAAGCCTATAGGCGAGCGTCGCCGCTCTGGAGTGCTGTGGTAAGGCTACAAAGTAGCCGCACCATTTTGGAGTGCGGCGGCT
>JBAMMJ010000006.1:0-2458 GCA_039793825.1 Verrucomicrobiota bacterium
TGGAACACGACCGGCAGTTGTTGAAGCGCTGGTTTCGCTTATGATTGATTCAGGATTTGCGGCAAAAAATATTATTATCTGGGATAAAAATGTTAATGACCTTTTAAACGCCGGGTATGACAAAATCGCGAAAGAATATGGCGTGCGGATTGCTGGCGCAGTTCAATCCGGCTACGATGAAACGATGTTTTATGAAAAACCGCTTATCGGGAATCTTGTTTATGGTGACCTTGAATTTAATAAAAAGGGGGAAGGGATTGGCAGAAAATCTTATTTCTCAAAATTGATAACCAAAGAGATTAAAAAGATTATTTCTGTTGCGCCGCTATTGAACAACAACGTCGCGGGTGTTTCGGGTCACCTTTATAGCATTTCACTGGGTAGCGTTGATAACACGTCGCGGTTTGAATCAAACAAAGAGCGATTGAACGAGGCTGTGCCGGAGATATTTGCGATGCCAGCAATCTATGATCGGGCGGCGCTTTTCATCACCGATGCCTTGATTTGCCAGTATGAAGGGACAGACAGAGCGATGTTGCATTATTCAACCGTGCTGGGGCAATTAAGATTAAGTCGCGACCCGGTGGCATTGGATACACTTTCTCTTGAAGAACTTCAATACCAGCGCGTCGCCGGCGGGTTCAAACCGATAAAGGCTGACCTGGATTTGGTCAATAACGCCCAGCTCCTTGAACTGGGAATTGCCGATACAAAGAAAATGAATATTAAGGTTATAAATTTAAATAATTGATAGTTTTTTCTTAAGGAGTTATTCTGATATCAAATGCCAGATAGATTGGTAAATATTTTTCTCATTTTTCTGATTTCTATTATTATCAGCAAATCTACTTTTTCTATGGGGGATGAAGGCAACAATGCAAATTCAGACCTGTTTTATGCCCCGGATAAAATCGTTGAAGTTAAAATCACGATGAATGAAAAAAACTGGGAGGCATTAAGGAAAGAACGGCACAATATCATTGCAGCGCTGGGACCAGAAAGGATTAAGAATCCGGAGCCAGACCCATACAATACCTATAAAGCCGAGGTTGAAATCAATGGGACAAAATTGGGGCCTGTCGGAATCAAAAAACGCGGGTTTCTCGGTTCCTCAAGTTTCTCAAGACCATCCTTAGGAATTAAATTGAACGAGTATGATAAAAATATAAGGTTCTCTGGATTAAAAAGAATTAACCTCAACAACAACCTTCAAGACCCGAGTCTGATACACCAATATTTGACTTATAAAGTCTTTTCTCTTGCCGGGATTGCGGCGCCACGTTGCAATTTTGCCAGAGTTTATGTGAATGGCAAATATCTTGGCATTTATTCAAATGTTGAAGCTGTTAACGATGGGTTTTTAAAGAGATGTTTTGGCGATGATTCGGGCAATTTATACGAAGGCCAATTGAGCGATTTTCGTCCTGAATGGGTGGAGACATTTGAGAAAAAGAATAATAAAAACGCAAAAAACGACGACCTGCGGAAACTTACAAAAGCGTTTGAATCAAACGACGAGCGGTTATTAGCCGAGCTTGAAAACTTGATTGACCTTGACCAGTATCTAACATTCTGGGCGGCGGAAGTTCTTACAGGGCATTGGGATTGTTATTCAAATAATGGGAACAACTTCTTTGTTTATAACGATCCGAAGAGGGGGAAATTTGTTTTTATCCCCTGGGGGGCGGATTCTACTTTTGGCGACCCTGACCCGTTCACACCGGCAGACAAACCGAAATCAGTTATAGCAACGAGCATATTGCCGTTCCGATTGTACAGGATTGAGAAAACCCGCGAACAATATAGAGAACGGTTAAGGAAATTATTATCAACAATATGGAATGAAAAGGAATTACTTAATGAAGTTGACCGACTTGAAAAAATGTTAAAACCTCATCTTCACACCGATTCCAATCATTTTGCCGAGGCGGTGAACAGGGTAAGAAATTTTATAAAAACAAGACGTCAGACTTTGTTAAAGGAACTTGATGGTCCGGCGCCTGAATGGAAGTTGCCGTTAAGAAAATCGCCCTGTCTTGAAAAGATTGGCTCGTTCAACGCGGAATTTTCAACTTACTGGCGGGGAATATCGTTTAACAATTGGGATAATCAATCCTCGCTGGACATAAGAATGTCTCTGAACGGCAGGCGTCAGTGGTTTCTTGCTAAAGGCGTCTCTGCAAGTGCGGCGCGCGACGAGAGATTTTTTGGTTTTCCGTCGCTTGTCTTTTTCTGCATAGAAATGTTTTCTGGAAAATGGCTGCTGCCGGTCTTTATAATTGAACCCGAGATGGTGGAGACAAACAAACCGATTATCATTGATGGAACCGGTGTGCTTGGCATCCTGATTGAAGGAAAGGCTTTAAATATAAATGTGAAGTCTCTGAATGTTATGGGGGGCAAGTTAGTGTTTGAAAATATTTCAACAAACATTGATGGGAAGGTTAGCGGCAAAATT
>JBAMMJ010000006.1:2468-13717 GCA_039793825.1 Verrucomicrobiota bacterium
CTTTTTTCAATGGAATGAATAACCGTGTTTAATCTGGCGGAAGGTTCATTCAATCTGCGCCCAGAGAGTTTTCAAATAAGCCGGTTGTTCGGCGCAGGATGGAAAATCCACTGGCTGGGTTGCATAATAATATTTAACAATTTTTCTGTTTTCCGCCGAAACGGTTTCACAAAACATCTCTATAAATTTTTCTGGTGAAACGCCCGCAGTGTTCAAAGATGCAAAAAGCCTGCCGCCGTTTTTCAAAAGGCAAAGGCAACTTTTCAACAATTTAGGATAATCTTTCCACGCCTGAAAGGCGCCGCTTAGCCTGGATTGCGAAAACGTTGGTGGGTCAAGAATTATCAAATCAAACTTTCGCCCTTTTTTCTTGAATCTTTTCAGCCAGTCAAAGACGTCGCCTTTGCAAAACTCGTGTGGTGATGGGTCAAGTTGGTTTAATTGAAAATTGCGTTTTCCCCATTCAAGATATTTTGCAGACAAATCCACGCTTACGGTATGGATTCCAATTTTTGCGGCGCAGACGGAAAAACCGCAGGTATATGAAAAGAGGTTTAGTGCCTGTGGTGAGGTCGGTTTTTCAAGAAGCGGAAAAGCTTTTGCGATGTAGTTTGACAGGATTCGCCTGCGGTTGTCGCGCTGGTCTATAAAGAGACCGACCGAATAGCCTTCGGAAAAACTTAATTCGTAATTGACGCCGTTTTCAATGGCGGTGAAATGCTCTGGAGCAGGTTTACCGAAGATTAATTTTGGCGATACAACCGCTGGTTGGAGCGATCTGATTTCTTTTTTTAAAAATTTGTGATAAACCCCGCGCGCTCCGCATTCGTCAGCGAGATTTTTAACAAACTCTATTTCGTCATTTAACAATTCCCGTTCGGTTTGAACAAGGAGCCAATCGCCAAATCTATCTATAAAAATTTGTGGCAGTTTGTCCGCGACGGCGTGGATGAGTCTGTAAATATTTGTATTGCTGTTTAAGATCGCGCTACGTAAAGAAATTGCTGGATGAGAAGTTGCGGGGGGCGCGCGAAATATCAATTCCCGCCCGTCCTGCGGATGACGGAACTTTAATTCAACCGAATGCAACCAGACCCGCGCCGATTCAACGCCGCCGTAAAGAGCGTCCCCGAGCACAGGGCAACCACGACCTGAGGCGTGCAAACGAACCTGATGCGTTCTGCCGGTTAATGGCTCGGCAATTAATACCTTTAAATCCAGGTTCCTGTGGAGTGTTCTGGCATAGTCAACCCAGTCTTTGCACAGGTTCAGAATTTCAAAATCTTGATTTGATGGAATCCTGAAATTTGTTTCGGCGCGGTCAAGTCCTGGTTTGAATGGCACGGATTTAAACTGGCTTCCCTGTTTCATAATATGCGAGATAACAGTGAAGTGCTCCTGTGGTGGCGAGCCGGCGGTTATCAATATATATTTTTTTGAAACTCTCCGTTCGGTGAACTGTTTTGTCAGTTCGCGATTTGCAAGGGCTGTTTTTGAAAACAGAAGCACGCCTGATGTCTCTTTATCAAGACGGTGAACAATTGCCAGATTTGACCAGCGCGGGGCAAGATTTCTCAAATAGTCATAAATTCCATTTGTGGCGTAAGGCGATGGCGCGTGCGTATTTATTCCACAGGGTTTATTGACAACAAGCAGATGTTCATCCTCATACAGAATGCACTCGGGGAAAAAACATTCAAAATCCATCTTGCTTCTCCATTTCAGGCTAATTACATCCGCAAAATCCGCGTCTGATTTGAAAATTCAACCGTAACCGCGTTTCTATCTATTGAAATTATCTTTGCTCCTTCTATTATATCGCCTTTATTAATAAGCCGACCATTGATAATTGCTGAAGGATTGCTCGGGCGATAGAATATTCCATTTAATTTCAGTTGCGGAAATTGAATTACAGGCTGGGCGGGCGGCAGGTTGGTTTTAATGGCTGGTTGAGCGAGGAATGGCAAATTTGTTTCAAGCGTAACCTTTGTGTTTCGTTCTTCGGCAGGTTGCATAATAACGGTCACATTTTCTTTTGCCTCTCCCTTAGAGACGTCAGTGAGTTGCGCCTTATTGGGTTTATCTGATCCGGCGCGGGTATTGTTTGTTTGTTGTTTGATTGCAATCATATATTGAGTCTGTAAATTTATAGTTCTGTCTGACTGAGTGTTTTTAATCCCCTGCGATTCTAACGGGTTAATGTTATTTGAGGTTGTTAGGTCGTCAACAGGTTTCTTGTTTTGGCTTGTATTTACAGTGGCGCCAGTTTTGGCGAGATTATTATCCAAAATTTTTTTCACATTTTGATCATTCGTTGGCGTTTTTACGCTACTAATCTGGGGATATTTTTCTTTGTTGAAGAATTTGTTCATAGCCCACATCCCGGCAAAGATGAGTGAGACGATGAATAACAACAGGGAGAGTGCGATGTAATTTGGCGTAGCGGTTCGCCGCTGGAGTTTTTCAACCGGTTGCATAAGCGGCAATGGCTTTTTTTGCTCCTGTGGTGTATGAGCGCCAATCCTTTTTAATGCGTCGTTTATGAGGCTCATAATTTTTGATTTTTACACTTTTATATCGCCTTCCAATTCTCTTGCGGCAAGGCAAACCATAGAAAAATCTATTGTTTCGCGTTGTTGCACAAATCCTGCAAGGAGGCATTTGTCGCAAAGGGCGTTTATCAGTCTTGGGATACCTCTGCTGTATCGGTAAATCCGCCACAAGGCAGGGCGGGTAAAATAGGGGGCGCCGTTTGCGCCTGCAACGCTCAGCCGGTGCTGGATGTATTGGCCAACTTCAAAATAGGTTAATGGTTTTAGATGGAATCTGACTGTGATTCGCTGGCGGAGTTGTCTTAATTCAGGCGCGTTGAGTCTCTGTTTTAACTCGGGTTGTCCCATTAATATAATTTGCAGGAGTTTTCGTTCATTTGTTTCAAGATTGGATAAGAGCCGTATTTGTTCAAGCAGGTCGTTTGTGAGGTCCTGGGCTTCATCAATAATAAGGATTGATTCCTTTCTCTGTTCAGCCTGTTTTAACAGATATTCATTGATAGCCGAGAGGGTTTCTAACTTATCCATATTTTTTACGTTCAATCCGAATTCCATGGCTATTGCCTTGATTAATTGATCGGCATTGAGAACTGGATTTAAAATGAGGGCTGTATTGTAATCGTGCCCGAGTTTTTCAAGCAGGGCGCGGCAGAGCGTTGTCTTTCCGCAGCCGACCTCGCCTGTGAGCTGGACGAATCCCTTTCGTTCCTGAATTCCATACAACAGATGATTAAAAGCCTCCCTATGCTTTGCGCTAAAGAATAGAAAGCGCGGATTGGGCGTCAGTTCAAAAGGCGGTTCTTTTAATCCGTAATATTCTAAATACACGTTTATTAATATAGTCAGGCTGGTATCGGTTTGTCGAGTCTAACCATTCATTGGAAATTGCCATACCGCAACACCGTTAAGTTTTTATTGCTGTTTTTACAGCGGCGCCGAGCCTTTTAATCCCTTCTACTATTTCATATTCGGTAGCGTAGCCGAAACTCAAACGGAGCTGATTATGCGGCGTTTTGAATGTTCGGTCGCAGGCATAACAGATGTTGCCGGGGACATAAAGGACATTGTTTTTCAAAGCATTCTGGAAAACCCGACTTTTAAAATCGGTTTTAACCCCCTCAGGAAGTTCCACCCAGAAGTAAAGACCGCCCTGTGGGGTTTTAAAACTAACAGGAAAATTAAAATGTTTTCTTATTGCCTTTTCCATCAAGCCGGCTTTTCTGGAATACCTTGCGGACAATATTTTTAGATGCTTATCGTATTCGCCGGATTTTATCGCTTCCGCGATTGTTTGCTGTAGGAAATTCGCCGTGCCAAAGTCGTGGTTTCCTTTAATTCGTTTGATAACGGTAAAAAGCTCGTAAGGCAGAAACGCGAATCCGACTCTTATTCCGGTAGCATACGGTTTGCTAAAGGTGCCGGCGTAGATTGCGTTTCGGTTCAAGCCCTTAAATGAAAGCGCCGAGCGAACGTCTTCTCCGCCGAACCGCAATTCCCGATACGCCGCGTCCTCAACATAATAAATTGGATGAGCCGCTTTTTGCTCGTAAAACCGCAGTATCCTGAGAATCTCTTCTTTTTTGTCAGACGAGTTTGTGTAGGATGTTGGGTTTTGAAAATAAGATATGGAATACAGGAACTTCACCCGATGCAACCTGCGGGTTTTATGGAGGTTATCAAGTGTTGATTTTAACGAATTAATATTTATACCGTCGGGCTCAATATTCAAATTGCGGGTCTGGACATTATGGCTCTGCAAAATCGCAAGGAACACGAAATAGGTTGGCGCCTCAATTAAGACAATATCGCCATCCGAACAAAGCGCCTCAACAAGCATATATAACAACTGCTGGGAACCGTTTGTAATCAACAGTCTGTCGGGCGAATAAGCGGGGTTATCCGATTTATCAAGTTTTTTAAGCCGCTCGGAGGTCAATTTCCGCAGCTGTGGATCGCCCTCTGTTGAACCATACTGAAGGGCAATTCGCCCGGAAGATTTGCGGCTCAAAATTTTCTCAACAATTTGTCGGGTTTCCTCTATTGGCAACGTCTCTGAGTCGGTAAATCCGGCGGCGAGCGAAATCAAGCGTGGATTATCAATCGTCAGTTTCATCAACCACGATATCGGCGGCTCTTTTATATGTCTTCCAAGTTCTGAAAAATGTTTGTTCATTTTTAAAACATTACAAATTTCTGAATATTGTGAATAAAATCGCAAAAACAGCCAGCGCGTAAATCCAGATTAGTTTTAGGCGAATCGTTTTGTTTCTGAGATAATAATCATAAATGGATTTAAAATAAACCAGAACTGCAATGACAAGGAGGATTATTGCGAATCCGTTCATACGAAGCGCCTCGGAGAAGTTGCCGTGAAGCAGAAAATATATTGCCCTTTGCGAACCGCAAATCGGACACTGAATCCCGGTTGTTGTATATAATATACAGGGCGGAATCAATTTCATAAACGCGGAGCCATAATAATAATAGGCGAGGCTGAATAAAATCAAACCGACCAGCGAAGCTGCAATAACGAGGATACCGCTCTTTTTTTGTTTTGAGCAGAGGCTTATAGAATTAGTTATTTTAAATTCTAAAACCTTTAAACTCCCGCATAAATTTTTCATATTCTCCAGAAAAAATGAAAAACATAGTTACAATGGCAGCAAATAATATACTCAAAACTCCAAGAACGATTCCGGTGATTGCCATAGAGCGGGTGGAGGAGCTGTCAGGGCGGTTTTTACTCTGAGTCAAGGCGAGGATTCCGAAGATGATTGCCAGAATATTGAACGGAAATCCCCAGCAACAACAGAAGCAAAAGATCAATGAAATTATACCAAATATCAGGCTTGCGACAGCCATTCCATTGGTGTCATCAGAGGCAGCGGTTGAAGGGAATTGAACCGACAAAGGTGGCGGCGCTGAAGATGGGAATTGTTGAGGATGAAAAAGCGCTACAAGCTCAGGATAGGTTGATAGTTGTCGCCAGTGTTGTTCCCCTTCGGGTTTTACCAGTGTCTTTTGGTTGACTCTGCCTTCTTTAATCCACTGTTTTAAAACCTCTATGGAGACAGGTCCGTATTCTTTGTTGTCAATTCCGATTATCCGATACATAAATCTACGTTCAATTTATTTGCCCGGCGCGCGGGCAAAATAGTTATTTGCCTGCCTGAATCAACTGGTTAAGTTTTTCAAGCGCCCTGCCGCTATCAATTAAACTTGCGGCAAGTTCCAAACCATCGGTAATACTGTTCACACATTGCGCAACAAAAAGCGCGGCTGCCGCGTTGAGCTGGACAATGTCCCGTTTTGCGTCCCTTATTTCCCCGGAAAGAATGCCGCGAAGCGCAGTTGCGTTGTATGAGCTATCGCCTCCATATAGTTCTTCAAACTTAGATTGTGAGGTAAGCAATTCTGTAAAATCTATTTCCGAACAATTTATAGCGTTCTGTTGATAGAACTCGGCGACAACGGTGCTGCCATGCGCTGAAATTTCATCAATGTATCTGACGGTTCCCTGCGAGGATTCCGTATTAACAAAAACTTTACCGCAGACAACCATTGCCCGTTTGACGCCGAGACGTTGCAAAACCGATGCTATTGGTTCGCATAACGACGTTTCAGGGACGCCAATTATCTGGCAGTTCGGCTCGGCAGGGTTTAGAAGTGGTCCGAGATAATTGAAAATTGTTCTCCGTCCGACGGCGGCGCAAATTTTTCTTGCCGGTGCAATATTTTTAAAAGCCGGGTGATAATGCGGCGCGAACAGGAAGGCGAATTTATAACGTTCAAGCCATTCAGCCGCTTGCTGGGGCGAAAGGTCAATCTTTATGCCGAGCGCTTCAAGGACATCCGCGCTACCGCTCTTAGAGGTTAAAGCGCGATTTCCGTGTTTTGCCACACAAACTCCTGCAGCCGCCACAATGATTCCGACTGCTGTGGAAATATTTATTGTGCCAAGTTTATCCCCGCCGGTGCCGCAAACATCAATAATCGGTCTATTTCTGAATTCTTCTTTTATTGGAGGATGAATTGAATAACTGCGTAATTTCTTTGCAAAAAATTCAATCTCGGCGACGGTTTCCCCTTTCTCGTTTAATGAAATTAAAAATTGCGCTTTTGTTTCTGGAGAAATAGTTTCATCAATTAAATTCTCCACCGCGACCTCCACCTGTTCGGGAGAAAGGTCGCGTTTTTGCTTTAGTTGGTTTGTCAGTTTTTCAAGCACAATGCAAGGATATTACAAATGGTTGTTTTGTCAAAATTGATATTTACACAGGGACGATTTCTATCAAACTCTCTGGCACTAATCTTCCACAGGGATATAAACGTTAAATGTCGTGCCTTTGCCGACCTTGCTGTTAACTGTGATTTGACCGTTGTGGCTTCTTACAATTGAATGCACCGCTGAAAGTCCCAGTCCGGTTCCTTTTCCAACCTCTTTTGTTGTAAAGAATGGGTCAAATATTCTGCCTATAATTTCAGGCGGTATTCCCGCACCTGTATCTGAAACTTCAAATATCACATAATTTCCGGGCTTTGCGTTAACGAATCGTTTCATAAAAGATTCATCCGCAACAAAGTTTTTAGCCGATATCTTGAGAACCCCGCCATTTACCATTGCGTCGCGCGAATTAAGGCACATATTCAGCAACATCTGATTCAGGTGCGCTCTATCGGCTTTTATCTGCCAGACCCCGTCTTGAACCTCCGTTTTTATAACTATTTCTTTGGGGAACGTCTGGATGATTACATTATAAACATCGGTTACGATCTCTGCTGGATTGACCGGAGCCTTTCTGGGTTCAATACCGCGCGTAACAGAAAGCACCTGTTTTATTAAATCGGCGCTTCGCTCGGCGCATTTTATTATAGTGTCCAACAATACGGCGGCTTCAGTTGTTTGCGCCTCATCTTTGAGCAATTCGGCGGACATAATTATTGGTGTTAAAGCGTTGTTTATATTGTGCGCAAAGCCGCCGGCAAGGGTGCCAACGCTTGAGAGCCGCTCCAGCCAATGAATCTGGCTATCAAGGTCTTTCTTTGCCGTTATATCCTGCAAAATACAGACGAAATAATCTATTTTTCCATCGGCTGAAACAATGGGCGTGATAGTCAAATCAACAGTGTAAAGCGTTCCATCCTTTCTTCTATTTACTATCTCGCCCTGCCAGATTTTGCCTGAATTTATTGTTTCTTCTATTTCGCGGTAAAATTCATCAGGGTGAGCGCCGGACTTCAAAAAAGCCATCCCTTTTCCAAGAAGTTCTTCTTTTGAATATCCGCTTATTAGAACCATAGCGGAATTTACCCAGATTATTTTGCTATTTTTATCGGCAATTAAAATCCCGTTTGCCGCCGATTCAAGCGCCGCGCTCTGAATCCGTATTAATTCCTCAGCCTTTTTCTCTCTGGTTACGTCCCAGAAAATTCCCTGCACGCCGACAACCTTTCCTGTTCCATCGCGCACAGGGGATTTCACAACTTTGACAAACAATCGCTCTCCTTCAAAGGTCTGATTTTCTTCTACAGTTTCAAAAGTTCTTCCGGTTTCCATCACATACTTATCATCCGCTCTATACTTCTTTGCCAGATGCTCGGAATAGAAATCAAAATCTGTCTTGCCAATAATTTCTTGCAATGTACGACCGAGCAGCTTGCAGAAACGGCTGTTGCCGAAGGTAAACCTTCCCTCAATGTCTTTGCGAAAAACACATTGCTCAAGTGTTTCAACCAGCGAAAGGTAAAGGGCGTTCAAATCTCGGACCTGTTCATCGGCGAGAACCCTGTCGGTAATATCCCGTCCAATAGCGTAAATTTTCTGCTCTTCAATTGCCGGGTACGTATTGAACGAGAGCCACCGCAATTGTCCGGGTTTTGTTTTTAACTTTGCTTCAAAAGAAGGAACAGATACCCCTTTGGTCAATTTTTCAAGAGACCCTTTTATTTGCGCGATTGAGGAAGGTTCAATAAATTTATCAAGTCTTTCACCGATGGTTTCCTCGTTGCTCCATCCGAGAATCTTTGACCAGGCTGGATTAACCTGTTTAATTTTCAACTCTAAATCAAGAATCAGCTGGGCATCAGGTGACATTAAGAACAATCTATCGCGTTCAATCTCCGCCTTTTTTAATTGAGTTATATCTTTAAACGACACCAATCCGCCAATGATTTCTCCCTGTTCTGACTGCAGCGGCGTTGCGGCTATGATAGCGTATCCGCAATATGACTCTGAAAAGGAATAGTTAGCCTCGGTTGGGTTAACAGGCTTGCCATATATTGCGTCCTCAAACATCTGTTTGTTAAAGTTGAAAAATGGTGAAATTTCAAAAATGTTTTTTCCGATAACCTGTCGGTCTGAAATGCCGCTGATTTTCTCCATCGCCGGGTTCCATAAAATTACGCGGAAGTTTTTATCAAAAGCAAATATCCCGTCAGCGGCGCATTTTATAATCTGGATATTAAATTTTTCGCTTTCCCGAAGTTTTTGTTCCGCCTGTTTTCTTTTTTCCATTTCATCAAGGGCTGTCAGCGCATAACTTATGTCTGCCGTGACCTCTTCAAGGAGTTTAACTTCGGCGTCGTCAAAACAATCTTTTTCGGCGGAATACAACATCATAGCGCCGACAACCTCGTCTCTTATAAAAAGCGGAAAGGCGGCTGCCGCTTTAAAACCTTTTGCCGCGGCGAGTCTCCACCAGGGTTTTAATTGAGGGTCGTTCAAATAGTCGTAACTGATGTAAGGTTTACGATTTTTAATTGCCGTGCCAGTTAATCCCTGTCCTTCGGGTCTGTTGTTTGCATAGATAACAAGCTGGTCTAAATAACCCTCTACATCCCCGACGCTTGCGACCGGGACAACCCGTTTGGTTTCTTCATCAATCCAGCCGACCCAGGCAAGCTGATAACCTCCTAAATTTACGGCAATTCGGCAAATAATTGACAATAGTTCTTCACGAGTATGATGTCTGACAATTGCCTGATTTACCTGGCTGATAAATAGATAAAGTCTATTAAGCCTGTTGATCTGCTGCTCGGCGCGACGACGGAATAAAGCCATTTCAATTGTTGCCTTTAATTCCCTATTGTCAAATGGCTTAATAATAAAACCATACGGTTTGGCGTCTTTTGCCGCGCTTACCAGATCGTCTTCTGGATATGCGGTCAAAAAAACCACCGGGATTTGAAATCTGGAATAGATGATTTTTGCTGCCTGTATTCCGTCTAAATCGCCCTGCAATTTAATATCCATCAATACAAGGTCTGGGTTCTGGGCTTCGGCGATTTCAATCGCTTTTTTGCCATTTGAGACCTTTGCAATCGGGACAAAACCAAGCAGAGATAGCCTTTCGGATAGATCAATGGCTGTTAACGCCTCGTCTTCTACTATGAGAATTGTCTGGCGGCTATCTTGCATCCTGTTTTAAGGCTTTTTATCATACCTAAAACGAAACGTGCAAGAGGAATTATTTTTTAAAAATTTGGAATGGACTCTAATTCCCAGATTTTTTCTACAGGCTGACGTCTTCTAACGATGGCATATTTTGAGCCATCAACCATTACTTCAGGGGGGAATGGTCTTGAGTTATAATTTGAACCCATAACGGTGCCATAGGCACCAGCGCTCATCAAAACAAGATAGTCTCCCGGTTTTACTTTGGGGAGAGTTCTATCCTTGCAAAAGTAATCGCCGGATTCACAAATAGGTCCAACGACATCGGCTTTGAAATTCTCGGTATTGGGGGTTTTAATTAGCGGGACAATTTCGTGATAAGAATCATAAAACGCCGGTCTTATAAGGTCGTTCATTGCAGAATCTACAATGATAAAATTCTTTCTGCCAGTTTTTTTGATGTATTCAACCTTCGTAATCAAAACCCCTGCGTTGCCGACAATGAACCTACCCGGCTCAATTAAAATCTTCAGTCCGGTTTCTTTCAGGATAGGGACAAGGCGTTTTGCGTAAATCTGCGGGGTGAGCAATCCTTTGCTTTGCGGAGATTTCCACCATTCAGGCGTCCCGCTCGCAAGCGCCGGCTTATACACAATCCCAATTCCGCCGCCGATGCTGAAGAATTCAATCCCATATTTACTCTTTAATTCCACTGCGAGCGGGGCAACTTTTTCAACGGCTTGTTCAAAGGGTTTGACTGAAGTTAGCTGCGAACCGATATGCATCTGAACGCCTTTTAACTGGATATTCTTTAATTTTGACGCTCGCGCGTATACCCCGGGTATTTTCTCAAAACTGATACCGAATTTGTTCTCATACGTGCCAGTAGTAATTTTTGAATGGGTATGCGCATCAACGTTCGGATTTACCCTGATTGCTATCGGCGCTTTTGTTCCGAGTCTGCGCGCAACTTGATTTATTCGCTCAAGCTCAGGTTCGCTTTCAACATTGAAGGAGTAAATTTGATTTTTCAGCGCGTATTCAATTTCTGATTCGGTTTTTCCGACCCCGGCGAAGACGCATAGAGACGGGTCTCCGCCGGCGGCTATTACGCGGCGCAATTCACCCTCGCTCACGATGTCAAAACCACTGCCAAGGTCAGCTAAGGTTTTGATTATCGCGATATTTGAATTTGCTTTTACGGCATAGCAAATCCGGTGGTCTAACTCCGAAAGGGCGGATTTTAAAGTTTCAAAATGGTTAACTATAGTCTGACGACTATACACATAGAGCGGCGTGCCGAA
>JBAMMJ010000006.1:13727-14674 GCA_039793825.1 Verrucomicrobiota bacterium
ATACAATTTTTTGCCTTTGTAATAAAAGCGGTGCATAATAACACAGGATAATTAAACCAGAGAAATTGAATTATTCAATTTGGATGTCAAACGAAATGAAAGTTGCCGCTATTAACGGTTTTATTTTTCCGACAGGATTTTTGCCCGTTCCTGATGATATTGCGCGGCGGTGATTTTGTCTTCTTTATAAAGTTTTAAAAGTTCCGCCAATCTCTCTTCTTTAGATTTTGCCGTTGTTTGTTGTGTAGCCACCTGTTTTGAAGGTTCGGTTTGAGAAGATTTAGTCTCTTTTTTTGCAGGAGCCGATTTCTTGCTTGATTCTAATTCCTTTTTTGCCTTTTCTTCAGCCTTTGCGCGGGCTGCGGCTTCACGTTTTGCCTTCGCTTCAGCCTCTTCCCTTGCCTTTGCTTCGGCGCGCAGGCGAGCCTGTTCTTTTGCATACGCCTCTTTTTGGGCTTTTAACTCTGCTTCCGCCTTTTTACGGGCTTCAATTTTTGCCTTTTCTTCGGCTTCTTTACGGGCTTTTTCTTCCTTAATTGCCTGTTCGCGAGCCTTTTTCTCGGCTTCAGCCCTTGCTTTAGCCTCGGCTTCAGCCTTTGCCTTTGCTTCTTTCTCAGCCTTTAACCGCGCTTTAGCCTCGGCTTGCGCTTTTTTCTCGGCTTCTGCTTTTGCTTTTGCCTGCGCTTCGGCTTCAGCCTTTGCCTTTTTTTCTGCTTCAGCTCTTGCTTTAGCCTCGGCTTCGGCTTTTGCCTTTGCCTCTTTCTCAGCCTTTAATCTCGCCTCTGCTTCAGCTTTTGCCTTTTTCTCGGCTTCTGCCCTTGCTTTAGCCTCGGCTTCAGCCTTTGCCTTTGCCTCTTTCTCAGCCTTTAATCTCGCCTCTGCTTCAGCTTTAGCCTTTTTCTCGGCTTCTGCCCTTGCTTTAGCCTCGGCTTCTGCCCTTGCTTTAG
>JBAMMJ010000007.1:0-14471 GCA_039793825.1 Verrucomicrobiota bacterium
ATCGTTATTTGCTTGCAAGGCTAATAAGGGACAGACGTATAGAATTAAAGGCAATCCTGCTTGAATCAGACCCGGAAACGGCGAAATATGAAAACTCAATTTTCTTACAACGTTTCCCCGAAAGCAAAGAGGAATTATTTAAATACGATTTGATTATTCTTGGTGATGTAGACTCAAAATACTTTTCACAATCCCAACTTGAAAATATAGGAGAATTAGTATCAAAATTCGGTGGTGGCTTCATAATGATTGCTGGCAAAAAATTCAGTCCCTGGTCATACAGGAAAACACCAATAGAAAAATTGCTGCCTGTTGAATTTGAGACGCTAGCCATTGACCTCGTCGGCGAATCATATTTTGAAAAACCTATTAAATTTGAATTAACACAGTCCGGCAAACAGAATCTTATGCTGCGTCTTGGAGATACTGATGAGGAAAATATGAAAATCTGGCAAAGCCTGCCGCCTATTTATTGGGATGCCAGAGTTTCAAGGAGCAAGCCTGCTGCAGAGGTTTTACTTGTGGACAGCGACTCCTCAAAAGAAACAAGATTTGGCAAGATGCCGATTATTGCGCTACAACAATATGGCGTTGGTCAATCATTATTTGTAGGAACTGACAACACCTGGCGTTGGCGCAAAAATGAGGGAGAGCCGTTTCACGGAGCGCTGTGGATTCAGATGATCCAAAGAATGGCTTTGCCAAAACTCCTTGGTGGTTCAAAAAGAGTTCAAATTTCAATGGATAAACAAAATTATCTCCCGGGCGAAAGGGTAAACGTAATGGCGAGAATATACACAACATCCTACGATCCATTAACCGAACCTATAATAAAAGGGGGATATGCAAAGCGAACAGAGACACAGCTAACCACTGCCCAAACTGAGATAACTTTAAGGCTTGTTCAAGACCAACCAGGTGTCTATCGTGCAGAGTTTATTGCGCCATCGGTTGGGCAATATAGTTTTTTCATTCAGAATGAAAAGGATGTTCAGCTTGAATTCAATGTAATGGAACCGCGTTTTGAATATGGCGAAACCGCTTTAAATGAATCTTTGCTTCGCAGGCTTGCTCAAATAAGCGGAGGAGAATTTTTGCGCGAAGAAGATATTCACAGGCTACCGCAAATAATACAGTCAAAAACCAAAAAGGTTAACACAAATCTTGAACTCCAGTTCTGGTCCTCCCCGTTATACTTTATCCTTTTGTTGTCCATTTTGACAGCTGAGTGGATATTAAGGAAAAAATCTTTATTGAAATGATTGAAACAGCCCAAAAATTGTCAGAAACAAAACAATCAACAACAGCTCCGGGCAGGATGCTGATTGAGAAATTGCATTCTACTGGTAAATTAAGACTTTATTATATATCTGCAAATGGATGCTGTCGGACGTTTCTGATTGTTTTATCGCTTGTCTTGGCTGGTATGTTGCTTGATTGGATTTTTGAATTTGACATAAAAGTCCGAGCGCTGTTGCTCCTCGTTTACATTACATCTTTCGGCTTACTGTTATACTTTGGAATTGTAAAACATTTTATTTTTAAACCTGATATTGAAGACCTTGCGCTTATGGTGGAAAAGTCGTTCCCTGTATTCAGGTCGCGACTTATTTCTTCAGTTCAATTTCTCAAAACAGACCAAACGGAGAATGGAATTGCAAAAATACTAATTGACAGATTGATTCAGGAAACTGAATCTTTAGCCAGACCGCTTGATTTTTCAAAGATTATTGACAAAAAGCCGCTAAAGAGAATTTTAATAGTTTCTGGATTGGTTTTTATTCTGGCTATAATTGCGTTTTATCAAACCCGGGAAATTAGCGTTGTCCTGTTGCGCAGGGTATTACTCTCATCGGTTGATGTCCCAAGGAAAACAAGGGTTGAAGTTATTACAGGCAATAAAACGGTTGGGCGCGGAGATAGTATCATTATTCAGGCGAGGGCATCCGGCATAATCCCCGAAAAAGGCGATCTTTTTATTTATTATGATTCAGGCAGAACCACGCAATACCTTTTAGAGTCGGAGACCTCGGATAAATCTCTGTTTTCTCTAAAACTTGATAACCTGCAGGAATCTTTCGGCTATCGGGTAAAACTTTTTGATGGCACAAGCAAACGTTTTAGAATTGATGTTATAACAAGGCCAGAAGTTGCATTTATTGAGTGTGTCCAGCAATACCCTGAGTACACAGGGCTTGGTGAAGTTAACAGAAATCTGGGTGACCTTGGATTGCTTGCCGGCAGTAATTTAAAATTAAAAATAACTTCTACAAAACCTGTTAAAAGCGGCAAGATTTATTTATCCGGGCTCGAGAAGGATGTCCCGCTTCGCCTTGATAATTATTCCAATAATGTATTATTTGGTTCGTTTGAAATTCCGCCAACCAAATTAAACGGTTTTTCGGTCTACCTTACAGACCATTATGGCGTGAGCTCAAAAGACCCGGCGCTATATAAAATAGATATTATTCCCGACAAACCGCCGGCTGTAAAAATAATCTATCCTGAACGAAAAGAAGAGCTATATACAAGGTTGGCAAGAATATTGATCGGTTTTGAAGCCAGCGACGATTTCGGTCTATCAGCCATAAAACTTCATTATAAAATAGATACGCTAAACAACGGCGAAGAAAGAATTATTGAGTTAGATTTAAATAATGAGAAACCAAAATCCTTGCGTAGAAGATTTGAATGGGAACTATTAAAGATTGAACCCCCGCCTGCCGAAGGAAGCACAATTGAGTATTGGATTGAAGCGGTTGATTTAAACAACAAAACCGGTCCAGGCATCGGAGTAAGTGAACGATACCTTGCTAAGATTGTGAGTGAGGCAGAAAAACGAGCCGACCTGATGAACAGAATTAGCGAATATATCGGGAATCTCGGAGAAGTTGCCAATGAACAAGAGAGATTAAGCCAGACGATCGGCGAAATAATTCTTCAAAAGACAAAATAATTCAACCGTTGTTATATTAAAATCTTTCTCAACAATTCCCAGCTGTTCCAAACTTATGGGTTTCTATGATAAAAACCGTTTTTCCTGATTTTTCGTTATATATGATTGATAATTTTGTATTGCAATTTTTGGAATATAAAATTAAATGGGTTAAAACCTGATTTAAGTTATGGCGAAGATACACATTGGTATTAACCTTGAATTTGTCCGCCATTCTGATAAACCATTTGAATGGGGGGTGGCAAAAGCGGCTGAACTCGGCTACGAGTACATAGAACCGATGGTTCATTGGGGACGCGAACTTTTAAGCGAGGCAGGTTATTTCCACAGCGTCTCAATGCTTGACGATCCATTGCGAATTAAACGCGCTTGCGAAAAATACAATGTCAAATTATCAGGTCTCTCTGCTCATTGTCCATTGTGCAAACCAGAGATCAGCGTTGAATATCTCAAACAGGCTATCAGATTTGCCTCAGAATGCGGCGCGCCAGTCGTAAACACCGACGAAGGACCAAAGCCAACCTGGACTACCGCCGAAGAAGACCATATCTTAATGCGATACACATTGATGGAAGCCGCAAAGGTCGCCGAACCAAGGGGTATACTTATCGGTCTTGAATGTCATCAACAATATAGTAAAACCCCGGAAGGTTTAGACAAAATATATAAACTCATAAAAAGTCCAATGATCGGCATCAATTTTGATACCGGGAACAGCTACCTTGCTGGTCAGGACCCATATAAGTGGCTAAACCATGTTGCAACAAGGCTCGTTCACCTTCACGCAAAGGATATTTCTGTTCAACATTCAGAGGCAGAACGCGGTAAAGTTACCGGCACCCCTGTCGGATGCGCCTGCGGGGATGGCGTTATTGATTGGAAAAAAATAATAAAAATTGTTTCTCAAAAAGCCCGTAGAGATATAGTATTTTCAGTTGAATGTGGAACCGTTGAACAGGCTGAAAGGTCTATAAAACACCTCAAATCGCTCCTCTAATAACCTTATATATCGCAGCCTGATTTTCTTTTAGGTTATTTGAAATGCCTCGTTCAACGGAAATAAAAAACATCTATGGCGAAATATTTTTTGAGACTAACTTGCATAAAAATAACTATCCTTTTATCCATTTTAACCGTCTTTTATGAACGAATCTATGCCGATAACGCAGCCTTATCTCAAACAAATACCATCCCCCGCCCTTATCCTGAACGGCTAAAATGGTGGAGTGATGCGCGTTTTGGAATTTTTATTCATTACGGACCGGTATCCATTACAGGAAAAGAAATCAGCTGGTCACGCGCCAATACAAATCCTAAATGTCCAAACAAAGGTCCTATACCCGCTAATGAATATGACAATTTATACAAAATATTTAATCCTAA
This sequence comes from Verrucomicrobiota bacterium, assembly GCA_039793825.1. Lineage (GTDB taxonomy): Bacteria > Verrucomicrobiota > Verrucomicrobiia > Limisphaerales > JAKPVM01 > JAKPVM01. The sequence goes on from JBAMMJ010000007.1 coordinate 4,340, forward strand.
AAATTTCAACGCCGAACAATGGATAGGCTTAATCAAGGCATCAGGCGCAAAGTATTTCGTTTTAACCGCAAAACATTGCGACGGTTTTTTGCTCTGGCATTCAAAAGTCAGCGATTATAACATATCAAACACGCCGTTTGGACGCGATATCTGTGGCGAATTAGCTAAAGCAGCCCGGGCAAATGGAATCAGGGTGGGTTGGTATTTTTCTCCAATGGATTGGCGAGACCCCGACTTCCGAACTGAACGCAATAACCTGTTCATCAAAAGAATGCAAGGGGAATTGCAAGAATTATTATCCTATTACGGAAGGGTTGATCTATTGTGGTTTGACTGGGATGGCGGCGAACCATTATACGACCAATCTAAAACCTATTCTCTCGTAAAACAACTGCAACCAGAAATAATTATTAATAATCGTTTGGACCTCTCCCCAACGAATAACGATCGTCAAATCTTATCTTCATACGCCGATTACTACACTCCAGAACAACATATTGGTTCATACGACGACCAGAGCCCTTGGGAATCCTGTATGACCACCTCTTTAAGGGGACAATGGGCTTGGGGCGGGTTTGATGATGGCGTTAAATCGTATGAAACCTGTCTGAATATGCTTATTCGTTGCGCCGGAGGCGATGGCAACTTGCTCCTGAACATAGGTCCGATGCCAAACGGTGAGATTGATTACGATCAGGCAAATTTGTTAAGAAAAATCGGCGAATGGCTATCGGTTTACGGCGAAAGCATTTACGGCACCCGCGGCGGACCGTTCAAACCTGCCCAGTATGGCGTTTCAACCCGTAAGGGTAATACGATTTTTATCCACATCTTAGACTGGACAGACGATACTATAGTATTGCCACCTATACCGGGAAAAATTGTTAACAGCTATCTTTTAGGCGGTGGTAATGCCAGAGTTTTACAGCACACAAATAAAATAGAAATAACGGTTAGAAAAAAATATAGGAAACCAATTGATACGATCGTCGCTATTGTCTTAGACCGACCCGCGATTGAGATACCATCAATAAACGTTCCGGAGCCGATATCTTTAGCGGTTTATGCCAGAGCAACCGCCTCCAACACCTACAACAACGACCCTAAATACAGCCCTGATATGGCTGTTGATAACAACGAAAATACACGCTGGGCAACGGATTCTGGAACAAAATCAGCCTGGCTTGAAATAGATTTAGGTAAACCAACGACATTTAGTAGGGTTATTTTTAAACAGGCTTATCCTGAATTAAAACGAATTAGAAAATACAATATTGAATATTGGAAAAATAATAAATGGAGAGTATGTTATGAAGGCAAAGCCGCAGCGGAGATTGAGTCGGTGAGATTTAAACCTGTTACGGCGCAACGGGTGAGACTTAATATTCTTGAATCAACAGACGGTCCTACAATAAAAGAGTTCAAATTATTCAGATAATCATCCCTCTTGCGACAGTTTAAATTATTGATTCTAAGATTTGATTTATCCAATCTGTCATAATAAATTAAAATTCCGTGAATTTTGTGATAAGTCATAGAGGGCGAACATTATGTCTGGCGACAATTCTGCACTGCTTTACGCACCTTTATATGGTCGCCTTGATACCGCTTTATCTACCAATTCAAAAAGAGTTTAAATTATCTTCAATTGACTATGTGACTTCGCTTGTAACTGTTCAAATGATGGCTTATTTCCTACCAAGCATTTTTGTGGGAAAACTTGCTGATAAATTTAGTCGCAAAGTCCTTCTTTCTATCGGACTGTTTATTAACTCATTAGCATTTGTTGGTATAGGGATTTCGCCAACATACACAAGCGCAATGATATTCGTATTTTTTGCCGGCATCGGGGGCAGTTTTTTCCACCCAGCTGCGATAGCCTTGATTGCGAGACTTTATCCTGACACAACAGGAAGGGCGCTTGGAATTGTCGGCATAGGAGCCAGTGCTGGTTTTTTCATTGGACCTTTATATAGCGGTTGGAGGGCATCTGTCACTGGCAATTGGAGAATTCCTTTGATTGAGCTTGGAATATCAGGCTTTTTTATGGCAATACTATTTACGTTCCTTGCCGTCAAAGAGTTACCTCAACAAAAATATAATCAGGCACAGATACCACTAACCAAAATATTTAATTCAAAGGTTTTATGGATAGTTTTTTTATTATCCTGTCTATTCTTTAGTTTGCGGGACTTTGCCGGGGGCGGTATGCAAAGTCTTACGTCGCTTTATCTTCAAAAGGCGCACAACTGGTCTTTGAAACAGACCGGGCTCGCGCTCAGTTTAATATCGCTCGCTTCCGCTTTTAGCAATCCCCTCTTTGGACATTTTAGCGACAAACATAGATACCAATGGATTATATTTATCATTGTAGTTTCTTCGGCAGTGATTATATTGTTTCCGTTCATTGGGGCTGATTATCTGTTGTATGTTCTTGTTGTTTACGGTTTCTTTTTTATGGCGTCGTTTCCGCTTGTAGAAGCCGCACTGATGCAGGCATTTGACGATTCAATTCGCGGTAGAGTATGCGGTATGTTCTTAACCATCTGCAGCTTAATTGGAAATATGGCTCATTGGTTTGTCGGGAAATGGGTGCAAACATTGGGAACATCGGCAAATTCTCCATTAGCATACAAACGGTTTTATTTTATCCTTGCCATTATGGCTGTGACTTCTCTTTGCGCCCTACCCCTGCTTGAATACATAAGGAAAAACAATGTTAAATTCTCAAATATTAAAAAAACAGAACCAGCACTTCAAACTATTCAAAATTAGTATAATATAACTATTAATATGAGATTTGAGTTGCCAAACTATTTTCTTGCTGATTTGGAAGACGAATTGGTCCTGACGCCCACTCTTGTTACAGAAGCCTGTCAAACAATAAAAACAAATAGGATTCAATACCTGGCAAACCGTTCAACTCAAAGCATAATTAATACCCTTAATGACCTCGGACAGAGCTGGTTGGAGGAAGATAATCCATATAGAAGAATCGCCTTAGAAAAGGGTGTTGAAGCAACAGGATTTCCTGAACAGGTCCTTGCGCGCGGATTAAACGCCTTTTTTGAACAATTAACCGCGCAAAATCTTGAAGAGCTTATAATTCAGGACCTGGGTCATATAAATCGTCTTGACGAGCCGGTTCCAAGCAGCGCTGCGTATATGAGCAGACGCTATGCGATTGCCACTGGACCTGAATTAATCGCCCACATAACCGCCGGTAATATACCAACCCCAGCCATAATGAGTATTGTGCTTGGACTTTTAACACGATCGGCTCAATTCATTAAATGCCCATCTGGCAGGTCATTGATACCGCGTCTTTTTGCTCATTCGTTAAGGGAAATTGAGCCTAAACTTGCATCCTGCATAGAAATTGCCGAATGGCAAGGCGGTACTATAGAACTTGAAGAACCTCTTTTTCAAGCCGCAGATTGCATTACAGCCACAGGTTCAAATAAAACACTTGAAGATATCCAAAGAAGACTGCCGATCACAAAAAAGTTTATTGGATATGGGCATAAAGTTAGTTTTGCCTATATCGCCCGCGAAATGCTTACAAAATTTCAGGCTAAAAAACTTGTGCAACTTGCCGCCGACGACATTACTGCATGGAACCAAATGGGATGTCTATCGCCTCACGTAATTTACGTTGAAACTGGCGGGGCGATTTCAGGGGAACAATTTGCGGAAATGCTTGCCGAAGAACTTCAAGACCGAGAAAAGACCGAGCCGCGCGGCGCCATTTCCACCTATGAATCGGCAGCCATAGCGTCGCGTCGGGCTTTTTACGAAGTGCGAGCCGCCAATTCTTCTCACACAAAAATGTGGTGCAGCCAGTCTTCTACATCGTGGACTGTTATTTTTGAGACCGACCCGCTTTTTCAGACATCCTGTATGAATCGGTTTATTTATGTGAAATCGGCATCCAATATCATTAGCGTTCTTCAGAGTGCTGTATCAGTTCAAGGCGCTGTTTCTACCGTTGGCATAGCGGCTCCTGCTTCAAAGGCAAAGGAATTGGTTTCAACTCTGGCTCAATGGGGTGTAAGCAGAATTTGCCAGATTGGCTCAATGCAGCGTCCCCATCTGGCGTGGCGGCACGATGGCAGACCAAGCCTTGCAGAGCTCGTAAATTGGACAGACTGGGAGCCATAACCCGTGAGAGAACCCAATCCTTATTCTTTTTGCAACATATCAACTATTATGGTAATGTCAGACTACTTTTAAATGAAAGTGGAGTTGAGAAAAACTTTTCAGTTTGAAGCGGCACACCTGTTGCCAAAATTGCCGCAGGGACACAAATGTCGTCGCCTGCATGGGCACAGTTTTCAGGTAGAGATTGCGGTTGAAGGCGAAACAGACAAAGAACTTAATTGGCTAATGGATTATGCCGACATTTCAGCCGCATTTAAACCATTGCTGGAAATCCTTGACCATAGTTATTTAAACGAAATTCAAGGGCTTGAAAATCCAACAAGCGAAAACATTGCAAAATGGATTTGGGAAAGGCTCAAACCTGCACTACCACAATTAAAAGAGGTGGCTGTCGCCGAGACCTGCACCTCCCGTTGTGCGTATAGAGGAAATTAAAATTTTTCCTGATAAAATAGTTTTGATTTAGCCGATTTTTATTTTAAAGTTTAAAGGCGATGAACAATATTATTACAATCATTGCCTTTATCATTGGAGGCGCAATAGGATTTATTATTGCAAAAGTTCTACTAAAATCGCGATACGAATCGCAAATCTCGGTTTTTAACGAAAAATTAACCTCAAAGGAAGAGCGCTTGCTTGAGCTTCAGTCGCAAAACCAACAACTCCAATCAAGAGTGAATGAATTATTGGCAGACATTCAACAAGAGTCCAGGGCTCGCGCAGGCGCAGAGGAACGTTGCTCAAGGATTCCACAATTGGAAGCTGAATTAGAGAATTATAAAAATCAGATTGAGGTGTATCATCAAGAAATTATTAAACTTCAGAAGCGGGGCAGCGAGTTAGAAACAGAATTACAAAAAGAACGACAGGCGATGGAAGAAAAACTCGGCTTGCTAAATGAGGCAAGAGAAAAACTCGCCGATGCGTTTAAAGCCCTTTCAGCTGAGGCTTTAAGAAATAATAACCAGGAGTTTTTGCAGCTTGCCCGCACGAAGCTTGAAACTTTCCAGAAAGAAGCCCAGAGTGAACTTGAAAAGAGGAAACAGGCAGTTGAGGAGTTAATTCGTCCTGTAAAAGAAACCCTTGAACGGTTTGATAACCAGGTGCAACTGATGGAAAAAGAGCGAATAAGCGCTTATGAAGGTTTGAAAACACAGGTAGAACAACTCATAAAAACTCAGGACTCATTGAGAAGTGAAACTGCAAACCTTGTTAAGGCGTTAAGCGCCCCAAAAATTCGCGGCAGATGGGGCGAAATCCAGTTGCGACGCGTGGTTGAATTGGCTGGAATGTTGGAACACTGTGATTTTGATGAACAGGTGAGCGTGAAGACCGACGATGGCTTGCAGCGACCTGATATGATTATTCACCTGCCGGCAGGTAAGGAAATAGTGGTTGACGCCAAAGCCCCTTTAGCCGCTTATCTTAACGCAATAGCGGCTACAGATGAAAAAGAGCGTAAAGAGCATCTTAAACTTCATGCACAACAAATCCGAAATCACCTTGATAGTCTCAGCCGTAAATCTTACTGGCAGCAATTTAAAACCACCCCTGAATTCGTAGTTTTATTTTTGCCCGGCGAAACCTTCTTTAGCGCCGCTCTTGAAGAAGACCCATCACTCATTGAATATGGAGTGGAACAAAAAATCATTATTGCAACGCCAACAACACTAATCGCCCTTCTCAGGGCTGTGGCGTATGGATGGCGGCAGGAGGCGCTTGCCGTAAACGCGGAAAAAATCAGCCAGCTCGGTTGCGAACTTTATAAACGGTTGTGCACATTGGGTGAACACATCCATAACATTGGCACAGCACTCGATAAAGCCGTTGATAACTATAACAAAGCGGTTGCATCACTTGAATCCCGGGTTTTTTCTCAGGCAAGAAAGTTTAAAGAACTTGAATCCACAAACAATCAAGATGAATTGCCAGAACTGCAACAGATTGAAATAAAACCACGAAAACCCGACGTAGCGGAATTAAATGGAAATGATGAAATAAATACATAGCCTATAACACTTGATAAAGCATTGATAATTATAAAATTTCCAAAACCAACAATATTTATTAGAAATATCTTTTTTTAAATATATTTTTATACTCTAATCGTCAAATTACAGAAACTATGAAACATAAAAAATTATTTATCTTGATATTAACGTTGATTGTTGGGAGCAACCTACTTGCCGAAAACTGGCCACAATGGCGGGGTCCGAATTTCAACGGCTCAACTTCTGAAACAGGTCTGCCAATAGGGTGGAATACCAATTCTGGCGTCAGTTGGGTAACACCTTTACCCGGAGCAGGCGCGGCAACCCCCGCGGTATGGGAAAATTATGTCTTCGTTTCAACGCCTGACGGACAAAAAGACCTTCACCTGCTTTGCATTGACGGCAAAAATGGCAATATCAAATGGCAAAAGAAGGTTTCAACAGGTAATCGGGTTGTTGATTTAAATAATATGGCTTCGCCCTCTCCAATAACAGATGGAAAAATTGTAATCGTAATGTTCGGCACCGGCGATATTGCGGCATTTGACTTTGAAGGCAATTTAAAATGGCAAAGAAGTCTTGCTTCAGAATTCGGGAAATTTGCAATAATGTATCTTTACGGAGCAAGCCCGTTGCTTTATCAGGGGAAATTGTATATTCCAGTTCTGCAAAGAAACGACCCAAAGGCGTATCCCCATTCACAGGATGATAAACCAACCCGAGAATCTTTTCTGTTGTGCCTGGACCCTGCAACGGGCAAAACGTTATGGCGTAATATCCGCCAAACTGATGCCGTCAATGAATCAATGGAGTCTTATACAACCCCAATCCCGCATAATGGAAAAAACGGACTTGAAATTCTTCTACTCGGTGGCGACTATATCACCGCGCATAATCCCCAGACTGGCGAGGAAATTTGGCGTTGCGGTGGTATAAATCCCAGACAGACAGATATGCAAAGGAATTGGTTTCGTATCGTACCCAGTCCCGTGCCGGCTGGCGATATTATAGCAATATGCGCACCGAAAGGTCAGCCGGTTATTGGGATTAGAGATGGCGGAAAAGGTCTGGTTACTGATTCACATATTGTATGGGTGTGCAAGGAAACAACAAGCGACTGGAGCACACCGCTATTTTACAGAAACAAGTTGTTTGTACTTGATGGCGGCAAAAGGACGCTCTCCTGTTTAGAGCCAGGTTCAGGAAAGGTGATCTGGTCAGGACAATTAGGTGTGTCCGAAAGAATTTGGTCTTCTCCAACCGGCGCGGATAACAAAATTTATATGATGAGCGAAAAAGGGACATTAATTGTCTGCGAAGCAGGCGATGAGTTTAAAATCATCGCCACCAGTATTCTTAACGAATCCCCTACCCGCGCATCCGTTGCGATCAGCGGCGGCAGACTCTTTTTAAGAACAGCAAAAAACCTATATTGTATCGGACCTAACTAAGTATTTCTTTTATCCATATCAAATATGGCATTGGGTTTGCTTTATAACCCTAATTGGTTTATTATTATCAAAAATGAATGGGCTGTTTTAACGCAACTTACCAGAATAGTATGGTAATAATTATTTTGGCATTTATTATTAGTTCTCTTTTATGAAAATCCGTTCACTAATCCGCCAATTTGCAATTTTTGCAATCTTAATAATGGGCGTAAGTAATTCAAATGCCTTTAGAGCGCCGGACCACGAACAAATTCCAAATTTTGACAAAAGACTTTTTCAAAAAGGATTAGGAGCCGACGATTCTCAAATAAAAATTGCAAATCAATTAGCACAAAGCAGGAAAATAAAGGTAAAGTTTGATCCGATTCTTGGAACAGTTCGCTGGATGATTAATTCTGATGGTTATCTGAATACAATTTCCTCAAATCCGAATTCTAACAACGAAAAAGCTTCCACAATGCTTGTTCTTCCTGACCAAATTCAAGTTATAAAAAAATTTATAGACGACAATAAGACACTATTTGGGCACGGTTCTGAGATATTTGAAAGCATGGTTGTTCAAAACGACTATGTAACCGCTCACAATGGTGTTAGAACAATTATTTATCAACAAATATATCAGGGATTACGTATTTTCAACGCGCGTTTTATTGTTCATATTGACAAATCAACCAGAATTGCGGCAGTATCAAGTCTTTGCATTCCATCCTTTCAAGCAATAATACAAAATGGAAAAATAGGATTTCTTGCCTCAAATCAAATCCCACCCCAACAAGCATTAATGTTATCAGCCAACAACATTGGCTGTAAGATCGCTGGACAGCCAGTTTTAAAACAAAACAATAATAATAAATTTACTTATCAAGCAAATGGGTTGCGAGGCGATTCAACCGTTGAACTTATCTGGTTTCCTTTAAACAAAAAAACATTGAGACTCGCCTATGAAGTATTTCTTATATCCGGTCTAAACGGAGAGGGTTTCAGGATAATTGTTGATGCCAACACGGGCGAAATATTATACAGGCAGTCTTTAACAAGATATATCGGAGAAGCAACATATCGGGTATTTACTAATGAATCCCCTACCCCGATGAGTCCGGGCTTTTCTTATCCTAATACAAATCAACCTCCTGTTGTTGAACGGGTATTGGTAACTTTATCCGCCTTAGATACGAATGCCTCGCCAATTGGTTGGATTTATACCAATCTAAATCAAACAACCGGCAATAACGTGGATGCCTATCTTGATAGGAACGCCGATGACCAACCGGATTTACCACGGGTTACTGGTAATCCCTCGCTTGTATTTGATTTTGCGCTTGATTTATCCCAGAGTCCATATTCATACAGCCCTGCTTCGGTTGTTAACCTCTTTTATTGGGCAAACTTTGCTCACGACAAATTTTACGAACTCGGTTTTACGGAAGAGACAGGTAATTTCCAATACGATAACTTTGGAAAAAGTGGATTTGGAAATGACCCGCTAAAAGCCGAAGCCCAAGATGGGGACGGCTATAACAATTCCAATATGACCACACCGCCCGACGGCAGTTCACCGAGAATGCAAATGTTTATCTTCACAGGTCCGACTCCATATCGCGATGGTTCGCTTGATGCGGAAGTTATAATTCACGAATACACTCATGGTGTGAGCGATAGGCTGGTTGGTGGCGGTCCTGGATTAGGCACCCTGCAGGCGCTTGGTATGGGCGAGGGTTGGTCTGATTTTTTTGCCCTCGCTATGACAGGTGAACCAACCGACGACATTGGCGGTAATTACCCAATGGGGGCTTATATCGCCTATCTGTTTAACAACATAAGAGAAAACTATTATTTCGGTATAAGAAGGTATCCTTATTCTACAAATATGAACGCAAATCCATTGACTTTTAAGGATATTGACCCAACGCAAGCAAGTCCACACAGCGGCATTCCAAGAAACCCACATATAGGCGGCGCAGCCGATGAAGTTCACAACATAGGCGAAGTCTGGTGCGCTGTTTTATGGGATATGCGGGCATTTCTTATAGAAAAATATGGATACAATCAAGGAAACTTTATCGCTATGCGTCTTGTTATAGATGGAATGAAATATTCTCCCCCAAACCCAAATTTTCTTGAGGCAAGAGATGCTATTCTCCTTTCTGATAGACTTACGTATGGTGGCGCAAATAGAAACGAAATTTGGAAGGCATTCGCGCGCCGCGGGATGGGCTTTTTTGCCATTTCGCCAGAATCAGACTCTTCTACAGGCATTGTTGAAGATTTCAATATGCCGGATGATTTATCCGTAACGCCAACAAGCGGTTTTGTCGCTTCAGGACAAATCGGCGGTCCGTTTACACCGGCGGAATTCAATCTGGTATTGACCAATACTGGAATTACGCCCTTAAACTGGAGGGCAAGCTGCGATGGTATTCTTGAACTATCAATTTACAGCGGAACATTAACGCCAGCAGGGGAATCTGTTATGATGAAAGTATCATTGAATTCCGCCGTTGTCCTGCTTCCGCAGGGGATTTATTATGG
>JBAMMJ010000008.1:0-1793 GCA_039793825.1 Verrucomicrobiota bacterium
TGCCAGCATTATAAGCGATAGTTAACCAAAAGATAACTTAAAATTGCAAATTTATCCGTCAATAATCCTTGTTATATAAGTAGATAATTTGTAAATTATTTTGGACAGCAGTATGTTTAGATAGAATTTTTTTATGCGATGTATCTGCCCTGAATGTAGTTTTCCATCTGCTGGATGATATGGTTCTGGGCTTTGATAATCCAGTTTACAAGGTCTCCGATTGATACGATACCGACGACTTTTTGGTTTTCAACGACCGGGAGGTGTCTAACTTTGTGTTCGGTCATCAAGCGCATACATTCTTCAACTGTATGCTGTGGGGTAACGGTAATTAGATTTGTGGAGATTATGTCGCGAACGCGGGTCTCTTTTGAGCTTCTGCCCAGCAGCGCAACTTTTCTTGTGTAATCGCGTTCGGACAAAATCCCGACGAGTTTTTCTCCTTCCATAACAAGCAGGGCGCCGATATTTTTGTCGGATAACATTTTGATTGCCTCAAAAACTGTCGCCTCTGGTGAAATAGTCCAGATAATATCAGGGTCCTTTTTTAGACTCAAAACTGAGCTTATTGTGCCGGTTAAGTGCATAAAGCAAATATCAATTTTATTTTAGTTTGTAATATTGTTTTGACAAAAGCAATAAAAATCCAAAAAATTAATTGGCTACCATTAAATCTATTTATATAATTAATTAGAAATAATTTACAATAAAAAAATTTCATTTTTGAATATTTATTTATTTTCTCCGTCAAATAAAGAGAAGGGAAAAATGTTTTAAACCGCTTGCTTGAAAAGTTATGAATCGGTCAAAATTGACAATTCACAGGAGAGTTATCGCGGTGGACTTTTGGTCTGGCAGGAAGGCTTTTACTTTGATTGAGCTTCTTGTAGTAATAGCGATAATTGCGATACTTGCGTCAATGCTTTTGCCATCGGTAAGCAAGGCAAAAGAGAGCGCGCGGCGGATTGGTTGCTTAAATAATATGAGACAGTTGGGGCTTTCGCTGCTTATGTATGCCGATGAGAACGAGGGACAGTTTACGCCCAGAGGGGCGCCGTTATGGATGGAGCGGTTGCAACCGTATTATAAGGCGGCTGCGATTTTAAAATGCCCGAGCGATTTTGAGACCGTCAATACGGCAACGCCCGGCAGGAGTTATATAATAAATGGCTGGGGTGATTTTTTTGAATCTACTCTTGATCAAACCAATTGGGTTGCGTTTATGAATTACGGTTATCCGTATGGAATGAGGCAGAACGCAATCAGGAATCCGAGCGAAACGATTACTTTTGGCGAGAAATTGACTGAGTCAAGCCATGTTCATATGGATTTCTGGCAAAACAATGGCAACGACCTTGAGGAATTAGACCACACTCGTCACGGCGCTGGCAGCCACACGAAGGCAGGTGGCGCGAATTACGCTTTTGCCGACGGCAGCGCCAGATATCTGAAGGGTTATGGCGATATTTATCCGGTGAATTTGTGGGCTGTGACTGATTTATGGCGAACAAACACATTCCCGGAGATAAGGAAATAAGGCGCGGCTTTTATTCTCCGATCATATTATCAGATAGGAAGAGTTTCAATTTTCCGTGAATTTATTGTCAGACGCACAGGTTTGAGTCGCATTAAACTTGCGAATGAATTACTTAATTTTTCTCACTGTTGCTAAACTTAAATGACCTCTAAAGAATCATAGAGTGCTGTGGTAAGGCTTTGGAGTGCTGCGGCTATGACGCCGCTTTGTGATACCAGATGTCAGATTTTCAAAAGAATAAATACCAGAACGAAGA
>JBAMMJ010000009.1:0-8809 GCA_039793825.1 Verrucomicrobiota bacterium
TGAAAGGTGCACAAGTATATCTGTTATCCCAATTACATCAGGTATTTGTTCTGGTGGCACAAGGTCGGTGAAAATCACATTCTGGTTCAGGTTTAATTGTTTGCTCAAGGCAACATACTTTTCTTTCCATTCTCCACCGCCAACGATTAAGAATTTTACATTTTTGAATCTTTTAACAAGTTCTGGCGCAATCTTGAACAGGTCTTCGTGCCCTTTTAGTTTGAACAGTCTTGCGATTTTCGTTATTACGATATCGTCAGGAGCGATTCCTAAACTTTTTCGCAAAACCGGATCGTTTTTAGCCGAGATATATGGTTCAAGCTTGAACCCGCTATAGATCAAATTGTACCGCTCTTTTCTTCCAATCCCCGCAGCAAGGTATCTATCTATCATTGCCTCAGACACGGCTATAAAGGCTGTTGTAAATTTGCCGGCTATACGTTCAGCAGCTATGTAAACAAGGTTTGGAACAGCGGATTGAAATTCCCCAAACGACGGTCCATGAATTGTGTGGATAATGATAGGTGTATTGGCGATTTTTGCGGCTAATCTACCTAAAAATCCGGCTTTTCCGCTATGCGTGTGGACAATATCCGGGTTGAGTTTCTTTAGCAAACCGACAAGTTTTCGCAGGGCGATCAGGTCTTTGATGGGATGGATTGGACGGATTAGTTCAGGAACCTCGTGGTAAAAACCCGGGGTTGAGTCCACTTTGTGAACAAGCGAGCCTTCCGGACCGTAGGTTGGTCCTGAAATCAGCGAGACTTCCACATCGGATTTTCTCTTCAACCCAACTACGGTGGCGATTGTGTTTTCTTGCGCGCCGCCAACTATCAGCCGCGTAATTATATGAACAACGCGCATTCTTATCAGCCAGATTTAAGATTCTCCAATGTCGGCTTGGGCTCTCAAGAGGCTTTTAGCTTTTTGAGTTTCTCCTCCACCTGTTTTCGTTCGGTTGTCCCTTCAGGGGCGTATTTTAAATAGGCTTCAAAGTGTCTTGTTGCCATTGCTGTGTCTTTTTTCCGAAGCCCGATTTCGCCAAGACCATAATGGACAGTGTGAAGTTTGGGATAGATTTGAAGTATCCTTTCATAATCGCGTTGAGACTCGTTTAGCTGACCGAGCTGGAGGTTAGCAATAGCGCGGTTTAACAGAGCAGCATAATTTGAAGGCTGTTTATTTATTACTTTTGTAAGAGCCTCCACCGCCTGTTTAAACTGGTTTAGTTGTATGCAAACGGCTCCTTTGTTAAGAAGCGCGGTTACATCGTCAGAATTAATCTCAAGTATTTTATCAAGGATTGTGAGCGCGTTAGAATACATATTGTAAGCCATATATATCTGGACTGCAGTCTGAAGCGCTGCCAGGTCTTTTGGATTTTTCTGTAAAATAGATTGCAAAATCTTTTCGCCGCCGGCGATGTCTTTGTTTGCAAAGTGAGCCGAGACTTCAAGATGAACAAGGGCAAGATAATTCGTCGGGTCTTTCCACCGAACGCTGTTTGCGGTCTTTAATTTATTCACCTGTTCAAGCGCTCTGTCGGCGCGTCCTGCACGGATATACAAATACCCCATCTGAAGCCCGGCTTCAATGTTGTCGCGATGGAGCGATTCCACTCTATCAAACAGAGTAGCCGCCTGACGGAGCTGACCGTTCTGGAAAAAGATATTTCCAGCAATAAAACTGAACGTCGGATGGTCAAATGAGCCGTATGTTTTAATAATAGTATCAAGAGAACGCAACGGCAAAAATCTACGCCACATTTCTTTATCAATTGAAATCGGCATAACGTTCTTTGACCTCAGCTGCGCGTTGAACTCAAGGTTTACTTTAGCCACCTCATTCTGTGGATAGATCTTCGCCGCAAGCGCAAAATATTTATTTGCCTCGTCAAACAGATTGTTCCTTTGTAATTTAACTCCCCACTCATTGAGCGCCCGGGAATAAATCTGCTGGAGCGCAAAACCCTCGGCAACTTTCCGGCTAATAGCCTCTTCAACCAGAGGGAAGGTTTCCTTTGCCGCCATATTCCAGAAGGTATCGTTGTATTTAATTTCTTCCTGTGTTACCGGTGGCGGAAATAAAACATCGTTCGGATATAGATTCAATTGCCATACCAGCCCATAAGTGGTCGGATAAAAGAATTCAAAGTAATATCCAAAACTCGGGTTGAGATAATAAATCGGATGATTCATAGAAAGGTGACGCAGTTGAGAAATGAGCACAACTGACGCAATCGGTTCAGGGAATTGCTCATAGTTTGTTATTGCGGGCCAGACCCCGGCATATTTCTTTGCAAGGTATTTTTGATAATCGTGTCTGACCAACGGCGCCGTGTGAATTAAGATGTGATTCGTGTTCCCTTGTTCAAGGAAGTAAAAACCCGCAAGCGTTAACAAAGAAAGTTCATCGCTTAAAATTACGGCTTTTTTCGCGGTATCAATCGGCGCGACAAGTTGTTTTGCAAATTTTTTAAGCGCGCCGTTGTTCATCGCTTGAATCTTCGGCAGGTTTTTGCTCAACATCGCCACCGGCGCGGCAATTAGCGATATCCATACAGCCAACCAGACTACATATCCAATCAATTTGCCAATAGCGCTCTGACGGGCAGTCTGCCCTGCCAATAACGGAGAAAACACCAGCAAAAGATAACCGCTAAAATAACCAACACACAGCGCTGTCACATAAAAAAATGGCAAAAATTGAAGAGGAACATTATCCAGAGACTTCTGGTAAAACGGCTCATACATCGCCCAGAGACATAGCACCCAAAACGCAAGGTGCGCAAATTTAAAAAGGATATTGTTCAAAAAATTTGAAACCGGACTCACATCGCCTTCAAAAGAAGGCCAGCGGATACTGATAAAAATAAAAGGAACAATGGATGTGAGAGATAATAAAAACACGGGCCATCGGAAACCGCGGAACAATAAAAGCGATTTCTGTTGACCGAGTTCGCCTTTGAGCAACTCCCAGAATGTATACTGCCCGGCGCTATTAATTGAAACAATCAGCGGCAGGAGTAGATAAAACAGCAGACCCGCTACAAACAGCACCGCGAATCTCCACAAAAAACTTAAGTTAAAGAACTCAATCCCTTTTATCCAGATTGCTGCGACGGCGAATAACGGTAGAAAACCGATCATCGCCCAGTTATTGGTCATTGAAAGCCCATAAACAAATGCAAATTTATACATCCATCTATCCTCTTCTCCGATTCTATATTCAAGGAGACAACGGATTAGGTAGGCAAAAAGGAAGAGGTCTAAAATCTCGCCAGTCCCATTAACGGCATTTCGCCAATAGGAAATTTGCAATCCGCATACAATTACCGCAATAAGCGGAGGCAAAAATGCCCACCAGGATGAAAGCAAACCAAATTCGTTTTTCTCCCGACTACGCTGCTCCCTTGTTCTGTCCTGCGGAAAGATTGCCACAGAACGGGCAAGCGTTCCCAACGTTGCCGCCGCGAGTATGGCTGCAAGTAGATTCAACGCGTATGGCTGAAATTTTATCGGAAGCAGACTAATCGGCAGTGTTATCAGGTAATTCAATGGCGCCATTACAGTGGGCGACCAATCAAGCCCGGATATGCGGTTAACATTGGCTATGTTTCCAACTGATATCCACGGGTTCAGAGTTAATATATATCCAATTAGCGCCGCAAGCGCCACCAACCACGGCAATATCCTTCTGGCAAATCGTGGTATGTTATTCTCAATATTCGCTTCCATCTTCGCCTTTAATTAACCGATATTATCCGAATTGAAAAGGCAAAACAAATTGATTCTGCATATTATTTGACAATGAAAACCCTTTAACGTTGACGAAATTGTTGCAAAACAATCCAAATTTGATCCCGATTTTTAAACATTAAATCTACCCAATCAGTGATAAAATGTTTCATCGCCACTCCCTCTATTAAATAATTTTCGCTGAAACATTAACCACATCCGCTGCCAACAAAATTAATTAAAGTTATCTACAAACATTTATCCTACAATCTCCTGGTCTATTTCGTTTCTTTTTATTGCCTCTGCGGTCTGAATGATCGTTTCTTCCAATCCGTATCTCGGCTTAAAACCGGTAAAAGATTCAATTTTTGTTATCACCGGCTTTCTCCTTTGCATATCCTCAAAACCTTTCGGATAAGCGCGCTCATACGGGATAAACTCAATTGGAGATTTTGAACCTAAGACCTTTATGACCAGTTTTGCAAGGTCAAGTATAGTAATTTCAAAATCCGAACCGATGTTAAAGACTTCGTTTTTAGCCCGTTCGCAACGCATCAATCTAATCAACGCCTCAACAGTGTCATAAACATTGCAAAAGCAACGGCTTTGCGAGCCATCTCCAAAAACAGTAAGCGGCTTTCCCGCGAGCGCGTTGGCGACGAATCTTGGCAGAACCATTCCGTATCTGCCGGTCTGTCTTGGACCGACGGTGTTGAATATCCGCGCTATAGTCACCGGAAGCCCCGATTCTACTGAATGCGAAAAAGCCAAAAACTCATCCATCAATTTTGAACAGGCGTAACTCCAGCGAATTAGATGAGGCGGTCCGATAAGCAGGTCGTCCGTCTCGGCAAACGCCTCCGCTCTGCTTTTGCCATAAACCTCGGATGTGGAGGCTATAAGTACCGGAACACCTTTTTTCCTTGCGGCGTTCAGCACAGTCTGAGTCTCGGTAAGATTTGTTTCTATGGCTCTAACTGGATTCTTCAAAACAAGCTCAACTCCCACCGCGGCTGCTAAATGAAAAATATAATCCGCCTCCCTGACCAGCCCCTCTATATCTGCACAAGCCGAAACAGCGCTAACCTTTATTGTAAGGTATGGATTATCTTTGACAGCCGCCAAATTGCGAAGTTTTCCTGTAGAAAGATTATCTATCACAATCACTCTGGCGCCCTCTTTTAACAACCTTTCAACAAGATGAGAACCTATAAACCCCGCGCCGCCCGTCACTATAATTTTAGAATTTTGTTTCATAATCAATCTCTCCCGCAAAATCTTGTAATTCCTTCAAAAATTGACTCCGCAATTGTCTGCCGATACTGGCTTGAATCAATCAATGCCGACTCCTTCAGGTTTGACAGAAATCCAGCTTCAACTAAAACAGCGGCGCACTTCTGATTTTGCAAAACCTCTAAAAACCGCGCGCGTCTAACACCTCTATCGGACGCGTTCAAATTTTTAACAAGAGCCGATTGAACCCGCGCCGCAAGCAGTATGTTTTGCCTATCATAACTGTTGTTGGGATAAATATTATTTATGTTATCGCTAAATCCGCGATTAAAACCAGACGGCAGTCCAGCAGGGGGAAGACAATAGGTTTCAATTCCGGAGACATTTTTTGACTTTTCAAAATAGTTCAGATGAATGCTGATGAAGATGGTTGCGCCTGATTTTTCTGAAATCGCCACCCGGGAAGCGCGTTCAACGCGCGCATCGTTTGTTCTGGTAAGAATCACGCTCCATCCGCTTGAGGTTAAAAGCGAATACAACCGCTGCGCAATATCAAGCGTATATGTTTTTTCCGGCTTGTTGTTGTAAAGGCTAACAGTTCCGGGGTCCGAACCGCCGTGCCCGGGGTCAACCACTATCACCGTCGTTTTTGGATCATACCTCACCGGCGGCTTTAATAACGGAAGTATCGTTGATTGAATTTCGGCTTCGCTTAAATAGCATCGTCCATTCTCCCAGCGCGGTATGTAACCAAGGTCAATCTTTACACCATTGTAATTTATATATTGCCTGTCATTATATATCGTCAAAACTCTCCCTTCATTCCTAACAACACATTGCGCCGAAAATCCATTCTTCTCGTAAGAAACCGACAGAAGTTGGTTTGTAAGATTATCAATCTGCGACAATGTAGTCTGCGGTTTTGCGGCAACCGCGTTCGTGGCAATAATGGATTGAGGCGCGACAGGTTGCTGTTTCTCCACCACGTCTAATTTATTTGTGACGCGTTGTCTGGTTAAAACCGTCTCAGGATAAAGCTCAGCGGTTTTTTGCGGCAACGGAGTGACCGCCGAAACCCGTTTCTCTGGCGAGCTTGTGCATCCACTCGCCAAACCCAATATTATTAAAATTAACAAAAACCACACGAATTGCATTTTGATTAATACAAAAAACAAGGCAAGCCATATATTGCGTTTGAGCCAGATTTTAAGAATTTTTAAAACCCGACTTAATCTTGCGCCCTCCTGTTTATCTCGGAATCAAGCCATTGCAACCGTTTTGGCACCCAGTTCTTAATATGCTGAATATCCTGATAAAAAATGGATTGTTGATTTTGATTCCAACGTTCACTGTTTCTTTTAACCGCCTCGCCGAGTTCTTTCACGTTTTTGTCAATCATATCAAAAATGAATCTTTCCGAAAACTGGCTTTTCCGTAGTTCATTCCACCGAGCCGCAAACTTTTTTCTGTAATCTCTGTTTTGCATAAGGCGGTCAAAGAGGTTATTTGATAGCCACACATCGTGGGGATAAAGGCTTCCATCCCAGTTTCGTCCGAAGGTGCCATCGTAATCCCACGGAACAAAAAAGAACCGCACCGTAAGTGGAGGCTTTTCCTGACCATCGCGCGCCAGGTAATAATTCTTGGTTATTCCGTCGCTATTGCTCGTAAGCAGCACAAGCAGATGAAAATCTATCGCGTTTTCAATACCAAGTTTTGACCAGATGCCGCTTTGTTTGTCAAAAAATTCCTCATTTTTAGCTGTTGAAACGAAACTATTAAATTCAACCAGCGGCTGCCAGTAGTTAGGCTTTTTTGTGAAATCAGGTTCTTGCTGTTCATAACCGGCATAGCCGGTTTGACCAAAGTTAGCGGAGTGATCAACTGCTTTGTATAGCACCGCGTGAACAAAATCGTTTGTCTCAAATTTGCGCAAATTTAATAATTGCCGATCAACCCGCTCCATCAATAGATAAACACCAACATATTCGTCGTTTAAAAACAGTTCCACAAATCGGCTCGCAGCCGCATAGCGAGGCGCGTCTTTTGTTGAAAGGCTCAAAAAAAGGTCGTAGGAAAGTTTATGCCGCATAAGCGATGGGTCAACAAAAGCCGCATTGAGAACCCATTGGTGACTTCGGCGCAGGTCTAAAAGCTGAACAGGCGTGTTCAAAACAATCCTATATGATTTTTTCGGATAACCTTGAGAGGTCGCGCCGTGAAACCGAATCATACCGCCATATCGGTTTGAAAGTTCGTGCCTGTTTGTTGTCTCAAGTCTGAAAATACACGGGACTGGCGTCCCCGAAACCGATTTGTTGCTTACCGTGTTCAGAAAAACAACAGGTAGGTTAATCGGAAAATTTGTCGGCGATAACTGTCCCCGGCGATTTTCAATAGCGGTTGATTTCATCCCGCAAAAAAACGCCACAAAAACCAGCGCACAGAAATACCTTATCAATTTACCAATCATTAAATAGAATCGCGTTTGCCGAAAATTTAGACGTTAAAATTTCGTCGGATATTTAATCCAATTTATCAGGTTCTATATATCAGGTTCTATATTCTCCTGTCGGTGGCTATACTTCAAAATTCATCCGCTTTCTTTTAAAAAGTGGACAAACCAGGACTTTTAGCGAGGCTTGCACTCTAAAAATAGTTCAAATATAAAAACACCGCTTATTAAGCCTGTTCTCACAGACAGAGATTCAGGATTTCAACAACCTGTTGCGGTCCGATTTCCTGACGCTCTCCAAGCTTCATCCCTCTTGATTTGAAACGATTGGCGATTTCCTCAAAACGTTCTTTGCCGATGCCGTGTTCGCTCAATCTGGTCTTCATTCCAACCGAGCGAAAGAATTGTTCCGTCCTGTCAATCGCTTCAAGCGCGGCGTTTGCTTTTTGTGGCGAAATTCCCCAGATTCGGTTGCCGTATTGAAGAAGTTTTTGCTCCTTGTTCTTTAACTGATGACGCAACACGCCCGGCATAACAATTGCGAGCGTTTTTGCGTGGTCAAGTCCATAGAACGCGGTGAGCTCGTGCCCGATCATATGCGTAGTCCAGTCCTGCGGCACCCCGCAAGCGATAAGCCCATTCAATGCCTGCGTGGCGCACCACATAATAGCGGCGCGCGAATTGTAATCGCGTGGATTTTTCAATACCTTCGGCGCCTCTTCAATCAACGTTAACAAGATTGCCTCAGCCTGTCTATCCTGCAGCGGGGCGTAAACCGGATATGTCATATACTGCTCCATTACGTGAGCAAATGCGTCAACAATCCCGTTCGCGGTCTGGTCTGCAGATAGCGTGAACGTTGTTTCAGGGTCAAGAATTGAAAATTGCGGATAAACAAGCGGATTTGCAAACGCAAGTTTTTCTTTTGTTGACTCGCGCGAAATCACCGAAAACATATTCATCTCTGAGCCGGTCGCCGGCAGGGTAAGAACGCAACCAAGCGGCAACGCCTCATCGGCAACAGTATGTTTGGACAGGATATCCCACGGGTCTCCATTCCTGTACTTTGCTGCAAGGGCTATAAATTTTGTCCCATCAAGCACTGAACCGCCGCCGACACTTAACAAAAATTCAATGTTATCCTTTTTACAAATCTCAACCGCCTTCATTAACGTCTCGTATCGCGGATTTGGTTCAATGCCTCCAAATTCAATCATCGTTCTATCGGCTAGCGCCCTCTTTACCTGATCATAAACCCCGTTCTTTTTTATTGAACCGCCGCCATAAGTCATAAGTATCTTTTTCCCCGACGGTATCAATTTTGATAACTGCGCAATTTCCCCTTTGCCAAAAACGATTTTTACCGGATTGTAATATGTAAAGT
>JBAMMJ010000009.1:8819-10055 GCA_039793825.1 Verrucomicrobiota bacterium
ATTTGAATTTACAACGGAAAAACATTTTTTCAATATTTGTTCGCTAATTTTAAAACTTATCCCATCTGCGCCGGAAGCAAGGTGGTTGCATCGGTCGCGCTGCGACCGCCAATTTATAATTTAACCCCGGACCATTATTAATCCCCGACCGCAGTGGCAAGCAACCGCCCGACACCACTTTGGTATTTCCCAAAACATTTCCCTCTTCTTCCTCCAACAAGTAAACGCACAACTTAATCTTCTCAAAAAGCGCCATCGCCGTTAATCTCGCAGCTCGCCCCGCCCCACCGTTCCCCAAAAAAGTGGTAGTTTTGCTAAATAAATCCCTTATTGTTGCACCATAAAATAAATATTTTAAGCAAAGTTTGAATCTAATTATCGGTTGAATGAAATCAATTCAAACATTATTTTTATTTTATGACACTTTCTGAGCAGATGATTGAATTAGGCGCACGGGCTAAAACGGCTGCGCGCCAACTTGCAAAACTTACAACAGACGAGAAAAACAGGTGCCTCCTTGCGATGGCTGACGCCATTGAAAGAGAAGCCGCTCGGATAAAAGAGGCAAACGCAAAGGATATGCAGCTCGGCGCCGCATCGGGACTTTCTGCGGCAATGCTGGACAGATTGAAGCTTGATGACAAACGAATCCATTCAATGGCAAAGGGTCTGCGCGAGGTCGCTGCTCTGCCCGACCCAGTAGGCAGAATTCTTGATGAACGGATCAGACCAAACGGTCTGAAACTCCAGAAGGTGGCTGTCCCGATAGGCGTGATTGTGATAATCTACGAGTCGCGTCCGAACGTCACAGCCGACGCCGCAGGACTTTGTTTCAAAAGCGGTAATGCCACCATATTGCGCGGCGGAAAAGAGGCAATCAATTCTAACACCGTCATAGCAGAGATTATGATTGAAGCTGCCAAAAATTGTCTTAACAAATTTCCTCAATACGCCATTCAGGTCGTCCAGACACCAGACCGCGCCGCTATAAAAGAACTCCTATCCCTTACACAATATGTAGACCTCTGCATCCCGCGCGGCGGCGAAGGTCTGATACGCGCCGTGGCGGAATGCTCAAAAGTCCCGGTCATCAAACACTATAAAGGCGTTTGCCACGTCTATGTCCATTCAAAAGCGGATATCAATATGGCTGAACAGATCGTGATGAACGCAAAATGCCAGCGCCCGGCTGTCTGCAACGCTATGGAAACATTGCTCGTAGATAAAGCTATAGCA
>JBAMMJ010000009.1:10065-14303 GCA_039793825.1 Verrucomicrobiota bacterium
CTCCCCCGTATCGCAAATCTATTGTGGGAGAAAAATGTTGAACTCCGCGTAGACCAGCACGCATATAAATTGTTAAATCCAATCTCGCTCGGAAAAAAACTCATTCAGGCGCAGGAATCCGATTTTTATAACGAATACAACGATTACATTATGAACGTGTGCATTGTTGACGGCGTTCAGGAGGCGATTGACCACATTGCAAAATACGGTTCGGCTCACTCCGACGCGATAGTGACTAACGACGACCAGGCAGCGCGAACCTTTTTGAATGAAGTAGACTCGGCTGCGGTCTACTGGAATGCCTCTACCAGATTTACAGACGGCGGCGAATTTGGTATGGGCGCGGAAATCGGAATAAGCACCGACAAAATAGGTGCCCGCGGACCGATGGGGCTTGAAGAACTCACAAGCTATAAATGGATCGGCATCGGCTCCGGTCAGTTGAGAACCTGATATACCTTTCCCGGAAATTTATAACCATTCAACCTTTTAACTTTTCAGAACCTTCATAAAAAGAAGTAGACCCGCGCTTTCCCCGTCTGCTAAATCAACAAATGAATTTCACAGCAATATTTGGCGTCTAAATTAATATAAATTGATTTATAAGAAAAATGCGCCTATTCTCCCTATTTCTGTGCTGTTTTTCAATCTTATCGGCATTATCGTCCCAGAAAGCCGCTGATATCCAGCCTCCAGAAGTAAATAACGCCAACAGAATACGCCCATATAAAGAAAATCCACGTTACTGGCAATATATGGGCAAACCAATTCTTTTGCTCGGTGGCAGCAAAGACGATAATCTGTTTCAAATTCCAGATTTAAAAGAACACCTCTATCAAATGGCAAATTGCGGCGCAAATTATATCCGCAACACGATGAGCGACAGACCGGACTTCGGCTTTGAAGTCTATCCATTCAAAAAACTGCCCGACGGCAAATATGACCTTGAACAATACAACGATGAATACTGGCAGCGCTTTCGTAACTTATTACAATGGACGTTTGAACTCAACATAATCGTTCAAATAGAGGTGTGGGACAGATTTGATTATTCGCAGAAAAACTGGGAACTGCACCCTTATAACCCCGACAACAACATAAACTACACCCGCCAGCAATCAGGCTTGGAAAGCCGCTACCCCGAGCATCCAGGGTCAAACAAACAGCCTTTCTTTTTTACAACGCCGCTTCAACGAAACAATAAGGTCGTATTCAAGTATCAGGAAAAATTCGTCAGGGAAATGCTACGCTACAGCCTCCATTATCCAAACGTTCTCTACTGCATTGATAATGAAACAAGCGGCGAGGAGGCATGGGCGATTTTTTGGGCAAACTTTATCAAACAAGAGGCTAAACGCGCCGGCGTTGATGTTTTTGTAACCGAAATGTGGGACGACTGGGACCTTGAAGCCCCACGACATCGCAGAACGCTTGACCATCCAGAACGTTTTGACTTCTTGGATGTCTCTCAAAATAACCATCAAAAGGGTCAAATCCATTGGGATAAGTTTCAATGGGTCTACAATTACATCGCAAAACAACCACGTCCAATTAATACAGTAAAAACCTACGGCGCCGACACCGGCAGATACGGGACTACCCGCGATGGTATTGAACGTTGGTGGCGCCATTTAATCGGCGGAGCCGCAGCTGTAAGGTTTCATAGACCAACCTCCGGACTCGGACTCACCGAGCCTGCAATCGCCTCTATAAAAGCAGCGCGCACACTTGAATCATTCGTCAAAATGTGGGAACTATCCCCCGCAAACCATCTCCTCCAGAACCGTGAACAAAACGAAGCCTACCTCGCGGCAAATCCGAATAAGGCATACGCAATTTATTTCCCTGACGGAGGCTCCGTCTCTCTCAATATGAAGGGAGCAAATGGAACATTCGCCATTCATTGGATAAATATTCAAACCGGCAAACTCGTTAAATCAGAAAACATATTGCCTGCTGAATCGGTCAATATTTCTCCCCCGGAAAAAGAACATTGGGTAGCCGCTATTGTCAGGGTAAATTAAACCAAATTGCTAAAAACTCACCCTCAGTTTATACTCCGGAAGGCAAAAATCGCGGCTATTAACAGCCTGACAGAAGATTTATTTTTCCGAAAGTATCCACTATCATTTTACACTTAAATGATCTTTAACAAATAGTTTTAATAAATTCAGAGACTATTGCGCCGCTCCAGGCAATATAAAAACAGGAAGCAACCACAATAAACCTTCTACTGTCAGGCTGTCAAAGCGAGTCGCAAGTTATGCGGCAATTATTTCTTTGGCGCGGTAATCATTGGGAAATCGTCAGTCCTGAATGGAGAAGCCGGCAGCCCTTCTCTGTTATACAGGTTTCCTTCTGGATAATCAGCCCAGCCATACCTCACAGCAACAGGCTTTTTCACCTGCGGGCTTGAAACAACCACCAGTTCTGAATTCTTGCCTTCAATCACCGCGTCAGCCCAGACCCATTTTCTATCCTCTCCACAAATAGCAAATCCTTTGAGCTGGTACCCATCTTTTGCCATCAAACCGCTGCCAGTGTGGTCAAACGAGAGTATAACTTTGCCGTCCTTTACCTTCATACTTTTATAAATCGGTCCGGAATAAACAAGACCCGGCTCTTTGTAAGCAATCCCACGCGCAAGTAACGCGAGACGCTGTCCCACCGGCTCTTTCTTCTTCGGGTGAATGTCGCGTTCTTCACCATAATCGGTTATTACGGCTACGCCGACCCCTTTCAGTTGCTTTGCGGCAAGCATCTGCGCCTCGCGCAATTCCGCCCAATCGCTTTCGCCAGGCTGGTCGGGTTTCGGACGGTTGCCCGGGATATATGGCGCAAGCTGAACAGCCAGAAAATAAAATTCCTTTTGTCCCCACTTCTCTCGCCAATTCTTAATTAAATCCTGAAACAACGACCTGTATTGGTAAGCCCTGCCGGCATTTGACTCACCCTGATACCAGATTGCCCCTTTTACAGCAAACGGAACAATCGGCGCAATCATACCGTTATATAATTCGCACGGAATCCACGGAACCCGCGGCGGCTGTGTTGTTGGACGCTTGCCTTCTTTTTTAAGTTCAGCCGCCTGTTTTCTATACGCCTCAATAGCCTGTTTATACCTCTCAAGCGCGTTGGTTGTAGCGTCAAGAATGTCCTTTTTGTATTCAGGATTGGATTCCAGAATGTCTCTGCTCATCCAGACCTCGGCAGGCGAACCGCCCCAGGAGGTGTGAATTATCCCAACCGGCACGCCGCGAGCCTTCTGCAGTTCACGCCCAAAATAATAAGCAACAGCCGAAAACCAGCTAACATTTATCGGCTTGCACTCAAGCCACTCAGACTTAACATCTTCAAGCGGTTTGTCCGATTTAGTCTTCGGCACTGTGTAAAGGCGGATCATTGGATTAAAGGAATTTTGAATATCGTTCGTGGGCTCATAGGCGCGGCTCATCGGAAATTCCATATTTGATTGGCCACTGGCTACCCATACCTCGCCGACAAGCACATTGGTAAACTTGACCCTGTTTTTCCCATCAACAATAAAGACCTGCGGCTCAGCACTTGCCTTTAAATTGTTCAATTTCACCATCCATTTGCCATTCTTAGACCGAGTGCTAACCCGTTGCCCTTGAAAGATCACTGTCACCTCTTCGTTCTCATCCGCCCAACCCCATACAGGAACTGGCATCCCCTGCTGCAAAACCATATTGTCCGAAAATATTGACGGCAATCTCACATCTGCGCGCAGCAATGCCGGTGGTAACGCCAAAACCAAAAAAACAATTATCCCAATAGTAATATTTTTTCCTTTCATAGGCTAAAATCTTCTTGATTAAATAAATCCAATATCAAAAGGTCAACAAATATTTTTAGAAAATAATCCCCTGTTTGGTTCAAACCGCCTAACCCATCACTCTGTGTAAAGAATTTACGCTCCTCTCTTAAACTGTGTCTGCCTATTCTCCCTTGCCACACATTGGAAAAGGTTGTGAGGTATTTAAACCGTGATTGATTATGCCAAAATCACAAATAATAAGATTAAACCTAAATCATTAACATTGAACTCAACAGTTGATTCCATAATCGGTCAAAATACAACCTCATTTTTGAAAGGGTTACGATACTGTGGACTGGTTGACTGAATACGATTCCTCTCCGTTCCTCTGTGCCCTCTGTGGTAAAAAATAAATAAACCACAGAGAAACACAGAGATTCACAGAGAAAAACCATTTTGT
>JBAMMJ010000010.1:0-2014 GCA_039793825.1 Verrucomicrobiota bacterium
AAAGCGGTGTTGCGCCTGCTTGCGCAGGCTTAACACCGCACTCCATATAACCGCATTACAAATATTTCAATTAATTATTTTGGACAAATATGAACCTGTTTCCCGTTCCTGCTGTGAATGGTGTAGCGTAGAGCCTTGCAGGATGTAAGTAGGTTTACACCTCGCTGTTTAAGCCTATATTAACATTCGTTTCAGGGTTATTGAAGTTAATATATGTTCAAACCTTTTCTGGCACAACAAACGGAGGACGATAGTCACGCGTTAACAACTTATCTGCCGCCGGATTATCTATAAACTTTTCCTTCTGCGGGTCAAAAAAGAGTTTTGGTCCTACCCACAAGGTAGCCTTTTGCGGGTCAACACCGATTGCCTTTGTATTTTCAAGCACAGTCATTATACTCTCACCCACAACCTCGTTGTCGCTAAAATCAGCCGGTTTTTCAAACGGTTTTTCTTTTGCCAGCCTGTATGAAATATTTCCCAGGTGACAGAGCGCGCTGGAGAGATGTCCTTCCAGAATTTCGGCGTTTAAGTTTTCTCGTTTTCTTGAGCGGACGCAGTTGATGAAATTGCTAAATACACCGCCTTCGTTGACGGTAGCATCTACTTTTTGCAGAGGCTCGCCTTCAGTAGAACCTTTGGGATAAAACTTGTTATCTTTTATAACCCCTTGCTCAAAATAAAATTCGTTTGTCACCTTTGGCTGCCATTTTTCATTCTTTCCGACAAGCCCGCGAACTTCAAACAAAATTAACGGTCCGCCAAAATCATAGACAGCGACCATTTGATTTGGGGTTTGTCCCTGGTCTTTAAAGTCCGGCTCATTCACATAACGTCCGCCAAGGCTTACAACGCTCTTTGGGAGCGTAACACCGAGCACCCAGCGAGCGACATCCATTTCGTGAACGCCCTGATTTCCAATATCTCCATTGCCAAAATCCCAGAACCAATGCCAGTTGTAATGAACAAGATTTTCGTGATATGGCTGTTTTGGCGCCGGACCAAGCCACAGGTCAAAATCAAGATAAGGCGGAGGGTCTTTTATTGGCTTAAAACCGATACTCCATCGCGGCTTGCAGCAATATCCCTTTGCAACAAGCAGTTTTCCGTATTTGCCGCTCTTTGCAATTTCTGCAAGCCTTGCAAAACTTGCGCTGCCTCGTTTTTGAGTTCCGTGCTGGACAATTCGGTTGTATTTTCTTGCCGCTTCAACACATTTGCGCCCTTCAAATACATTATGGCTGCAGGGCTTCTCCACATAAACGTCTTTTCCAGCCTGACATGCCCAAACCGTGATTAATGAATGAGAATGATTTGTCGTAGCAATTGAAATCGCGTCCACCTCTTTATCTTCAAGCAATTTTCTAAAATCCTGATATTTTTTTACACCAGGCATATTTTTAGCCCTGCCCTCAAGCACATTTAAGTCAACGTCGCACAGGGCAACTATCCGTACACCCTTTATTTTTTTGAATTCGCTAATATGCGAACCACCGCGTCCGTGAAGGCCGACAACAGCCACTCTAATATCATCGTTTGCCCCTATGACCTGCGACCATAAACGTGGCGACAAGGCGGCAATTGTCGCAATAGATGACCCTGAAGTAAGTAAAAACCGTCTTCTTGTGATATTATTTTTCATAGGCTTCTTTTTAGTTTAAAACTTTAAATAAGTAGATTCAATACGATTTTTAATCGTTCTCCCTTCAAAATTTTAAATGCTTGTTGTAAAGTATAACCATAGATAAAATTAAACTTATTGATTATGAAAACTTTTATAGTTGGAATTTTAATAGCTATTTTATTCGTCTACGGATGTGGCAAAAAATCTTCTGAGACGAAATCAGACCAGACAAATCAGGTCGGCAATCCGATTACCGCTCCTGTGGACTATATGGGCGCTGTTGCAAAAGCAAAGAAGTATTCAGACAAAACCCTTGACCTTGTTTCCTTGAAACGGGCAATTCAAGAATTTGAGGCGGGCGAAGGCAGGTTTCCAAAAGACTTAAACGAG
>JBAMMJ010000010.1:2024-14119 GCA_039793825.1 Verrucomicrobiota bacterium
ACGACGCTAAAACTGGCGAAGTAAAAATTGTTCCTGAAAAGTAAGTGCAGCCTATTTGACCACGATATGCCAGAAACTATTGTTATTCTTGACTTTGGTTCTCAATACACCCAGGTAATCGCAAGAAGAATCAGGGAATGCAATGTTTTTTCCACAATTCTTAGATTTGATACATCGGCGGAAAAAATTGTAGAGCTCTCCCCTAAAGGAATCATCCTTAGCGGTGGACCGGCAAGTGTTTACGATAAAAATGCGCCGCTTCCGGATAAAGGCATTTTTAATCTCGGTATCCCGATTCTCGGCATCTGCTACGGGATGCAATTAATTGCCCATTTTCTCGGCGGCAAAGTTGAGAAAGGCTTAAAAAGAGAATATGGCAAAAGCACGCTTTCAGTGACAGATTCTTCCTGCGCGTTGTTTAAAGACCTGCCGAAGGAATTGATTGTCTGGAACTCTCATGGAGACAGGTTAACGGCGATACCGCGCGATTTTGTTGTAGTTGCGACAACTGAAAATTCTGACTTTGCCGCGATTGAAAACCCGTCCAAAAAAATATTCGGTTTACAATTTCACCCCGAGGTTGCTCATACGCCACGAGGTAAAGAAATTATATCAAACTTTGTGCACGTAGTTTGCGGGTGCGGTAAAAACTGGACGATGCGCAATTACATTGAACAGGCTGTTAAGCAGATTCGCGAACAGGTTGGCAATGAAAAAGTGATACTCGGTTTGAGCGGCGGCGTAGATTCAAGCGTTGCGGCTGCGTTGATTCACAAAGCGATTGGCGACCAGTTAACCTGTATCTTTGTTAACAACGGATTACTCAGGGCTAAAGAAGCCGAACTTGTTCAACAGGTGTTTGGACAAAATTTCAAAATCAAATTAGTTTACGAGGACGCTTCAGATTTATTTCTAAAAAGGCTAAAAGGCGTCAAAGACCCGGAAAGAAAAAGAAAAATCATAGGCAAAACCTTTATAGAAGTTTTTGAACAAGCCACTAAAAAGGTTGGCAAAGCAAAATATCTCGCTCAGGGCACATTATATCCTGATGTAATTGAATCTGTCCCAATTGGCGGCAACCCTGCTGCGCTAATAAAAAGCCATCATAACGTTGGCGGTTTGCCGAAGCGGATGAAATTTGAACTTGTGGAACCATTAAAATGCCTATTCAAGGACGAGGTGCGTCAACTTGGCATTGAACTTGGTTTGCCGCGCGAAATCGTCTATCGCCAACCATTCCCCGGTCCGGGGCTTGCGGTTAGAATTGTCGGTGAAGTTACCCCGGAGCGACTTGAAATATTAAGGAATGCCGACTGGATTGTCGTTGAAGAAATGAAAAAGAGCGGCTGGTATTATAAAATCTGGCAAAGTTTTGCCGTTTTAATCCCTGTCAGAAGCGTCGGCGTGATGGGCGACGAGCGAACATACGACTATACAATCGCAATTCGCGCGGTTGAATCTCAAGACGGAATGACAGCAGACTGGGTGAGGCTTCCTTACGATGTGTTAGAAAAATTGTCAAATCGCATAGTGAATGAAGTTCAAGGAGTGAATCGTTGCGTTTTTGATATTACAAGCAAACCGCCCGGAACGATTGAATGGGAATAAGCGCAAGCAAAAAATACCAAATTCAATTTAATCGTATATAGGTTTTCATACTTGAGCCCAAACGGCTGAGGAATTTTTACACTATTAGACGGCGCTTTTTTTCAGAAGGTCATCGCCTCTAATTATTAATACACAATAAATAATTTCAATAACCTGCCGATTGAATGCAAAATATCAAGCCTTTCTAAACAAATATTTTTTGAGGTAAAACCGGATGCGCCTGTAAATTTCGGAGAAAAAGATTTAAAATTCCGAGCAGACTGATTAGGTTTAAATTATGAAAGCCATTTTCAACAGATTTCAAGCAATCGCTGCAGTTATTCAACTCTTATTATTCTGTTTTGTTCAGGGCACATTCGGACAAACCAATGTTCCTGTTGTCAAATTGAACAAATACCAGTTTCAATGTAATGAATGTGTTGAGTTCGCAATTAATTACAATAGAGATTTTTATAATCCTTACGACCCGGACGAAGCAGATGTTTCAATCCAGATACTAAAACCAGACGGGAAACCGGTCACAATTCCAGCATTTTATTTCCAGGAGTTTGAATTTAAAAACATATCGCACTCTGGCAAAAGTGTTGAATGGTTATACCCTGTTGGTTTGCCTTACTGGAAAGTTAGATACACCCCGAATATAGAAGGAGAATATAAGGCTACAACTGTTGTGAAAATTAGAAACAATGAAATTGTTAAATCGCTGCCGATTTCATTTCTGTGCAAAGGCAAAACGGGCATCGGATTCATCCGCATATCAACCACAAATCCAAACTACCTTGAATTTGAAAACAAAGAACCGTTCTTTCCGATCGGCTTAAATCTCGCATTTGTTGGGTTTGGGCAATACCTCAGTCTCTCAAAGATTTCTGAAGTTTTTTCAAAAATGGCGGAAAACGGCGCAAATTACGCAAGAATCTGGTTTTGTTGCGAAGATTGGGCAATCGCTATTGAATCAAGAAAAAGCGCATTTGGACGCTCGTATAATTGGAATCCCCCGATTGTATTACCTCCGGGAAATGAAAGTTACCACAGCGGCGAACTTGCTGTTCAAATCGGAGGCGAAAAAACCGACTCAATACAACTCTCTCCTTCAGAGCCTGTCGGTGTTAAACCAAACACAACCTATAAATTGACAGGCAAAGCAATGAGCGATAGCGACGCAAGATTCATTGTAAAATTCAACAATGAACAGGCTGGAGACGCAATCGCCATAAACAAAAAATTTCAGTGGATTAAGTTTGAAAAACTGTTAACCACACAGCAGAATCAATGGTTTCTTGGCAATATCCAGATTGTTTCTCAAACCAAAAAATTAATCTGGCTAAAAGACATCTCGTTAAGTGAATATAATTCTACCAATGGATATAATTTCCTCTGGGAATCAGAATTAAAAACGAGTCCATTGGGCGCATATCATCAAACAGATTCGGCTCTTGTGGATTTGATAATCAAAGAAGCCGAAAAATATGGCATCTGTCTTCAAATTGTTCTATTCACACGCGATGACTATCGTTATATGCTCTATGATCAAAGATCACCTCAATACGCAAAGGCAATTAGACACGCTAAAAACCTTGCACGCTATGCGGTGGCAAGATGGGGCTATTCACCAAACATCGCGGTATGGGAATACTTCAACGAAATGGACCCGAACGCACCAACTTTTAGATTTTATCAGGAATTAGGCAACTATCTCCAAAACATTGATCCGTATCGTCATCTCAGGAGTGTTAGCGCCTGGGGTCCGGCGCCTGAGCAATGGAGACACCCCGAAATTGACATAGCCGATCTTCACTGGTACCTGCGCCCGCAATGGAGTCCACTATGGAAAAACGAACCTGAAGCGGTTTTGAATAGAGCGCAGTTTTTACTGAATTTCGCCACAAATAAACCCGCATTGCTCGGTGAAATAGGATTGGCTGATGACAATTGGGCAAAGAGTAATTATATGGAACAGGACAAAGATGGGATTCACATTCATAATATACTCTGGACAAGCGCGGTGTCTGGTTTGTCCGGTGCAGCTTTATTTTGGTGGTGGGACACATTTGATCGGCTTAATCAATATCACCATTTCAAACCTCTCAGCGCCTTCATAAAAAATATTTCATTTAACAAACTACCAGATATAAAACCTGTAAGATTAGAAACATCCCATAAAAATTTTTACGCAATCGGACTAAAAAACAAATCTAATGCCTACTTTTGGGTTCATAATTCAGAGTCAACCTGGTGGAATATTGTGGTTGAGAAAAAGCAGATTGAAAAAGCTCAAAATATCTCGGTTATTCTCAATGATATGGAATCAGGAGACTATTCACTATCTATCTTTGATACATATAACGGAAATTATATATCAAAAACAAAATTGCGCTGTGAGAATAAAAAATTGATCATAAAATTGCCTGTGTTTGAAAAAGACATCGCCTTCAAAGCAGTTAGAATACAGGATTAATTCCTGCCCGGATAAAAAACAAATCTAATTTGATACAACAAAAATAAACAAGACCATTAGTATTTTAGTCTAAAGGGTAAGGAATTATTCTACCAAAACAATGTAATTATTGCCTTCTTTTAATGACGTTCATTACCACGACCTCGCCGGGAAGAAGTTTCATATTATCCGGCAAGGTTACAATGAAAGGAAGTCCATATTCGGTGATGTTCTGTCCATCCGGACCGCGTCCAATAACAATACTGCCTGTAATGTAAGGAAGCAACGAAGCGGTAATTGGTTCCAATTGAGCCCCCACGTCAATCACTGTTCCAATCCCGACTGTTCGGTCGCGAGTTCGCGTTCTTATTTCAACAGAATCACCAATAGCCGGTTTTATATTTAGAGGTTGACGAACATAAGCGAGGATTCTCGTTGCATTTGTTGCGCTGATGGTAACGATCGGGCTCCCAGCGGGGACTTTTTCTCCGGTTCTATGAAAAATTGCGCTTACAAATCCATCCATAGGCGCTTTTAATACGACAGGCTTTTGCAAGGCTTCAATCTCAAGCTGTTTAGCAGTTATTGCGTCAGAAATGACTTTGTTTACTGAATTTTCCATTTCTGTGGATGTCAACATAGGCTTCAATCTATCCACAGTTTGTTCAAGGTCAGCGACGAGTTTTTCCAGCTCATTGACCTTTGCCTGAAACATATCGCGCTGACTGCGCCAGTAGTTAACTTGAAATTCGGTGTCGCTGCCTTCCTTAAATAGTTTGTAAGTTCTATCAAACTCAGATTTAGCGTAATCAAGGTTAACTTTTTCGTTTGCAAGTTCAACCCTTCTCAATAGCAGTTCAACTCTTAATTGTTCATAAGCGGTGTTGTTACGTCTCTGGTCAATAAGAATTCTTGAACGAAGGGTCTCAAGGTCGGCGGCTATTGCCGCGAGCGAAGCCTTTGTGGTATCCGGATCGTATGCGATTACCGTGCATATAGGCTGTCCTTTTTGAACGCGCTGGAGTAAATCTACATTTAAATCCGTAACCGTGCCGTTGATTGTGGTGGTCACGTTTGCCCTCATCATCTCCACTTCGCCAATAATATTAGCCGGTCCGATGTACTCTTTCCACAACAATACGGCGGCGTATAATGCCAGCAAAAAGACAATTACTGGAAGGATATGTTGACGGAAGAAGTTCCAGTAATGGAGCGGTGGACTTGGAATTTTTGGTAACCGTTTCATTGAGAGTATCTCCTGCTATATTTCAGATTCGTCTTCTGCCTTCATTGTTGTCACCCTTGAAACCCCTTCAAGCGCCCTGAGCTCGCTTAGCAAATCTTCAAGGCGCGCCGGGTTTCTTAATAAAAGCCTGTAAGAAAGGTCAGCCCCTTCATAGCCTTCGCTTGCGCGTTGACTTGCAAGGTGCGCCTTCCAACTATGCCGCTCAAGCAGCATTATAAGGTCAGGCAGGTCCCGCAAAGGCCGACTCCAATGCAGATTAAGGATCAAATCGTAGCGGTGCCGCGTTCCGAACGAAGTTATCCATAGATAAAGCAAGACCACGCAAATTGCGAAACATCCGACTATCGCGATCGGAAATCTCTGCGTCCCGGTAGCCATACCGAGCACGAGCCCACAAAGAATAAAAGAGGTGTCTAACGTGTCGCGCAAGATATTTCTGAACCGCACAATTGCAAATACCGACATCATACCGAACGCGGTAACAAGATTGTATTGGAGAACATTCATCACAAGCGTGGTTATCACCGGCAACAATACCAGTGAATTCACAAACGACCTTGAATAGGAAAGCCCTGAATGCGTAAGCATATACACCCACGCTATCAGTTTCCCGCCAAGAAACGCAATAACTATTGACAACAGCAACACATAAGGATCAAGTGGCTGTTGCGCAAAATCACCTCTAAGCAACCAGTCTGTCATTTTTAAAACTCTCTTTTATTATTTCCTGTTAAACCAGTCAATACAGTTTCAAGCCTATTTTTTCTTATTAACACTTTTGGATTCACCTTTTCAACATCTTTTTTATACTGGGGGGCAAATAAATTCTCGCCCCCGACTAATATACCATCAACATATTTAGAAGCCGCTGATTGGGTCAACCCAAAAGTGTGAACAAGTTCTTTAAACCACTCAGGGAATCTGCCCGTGAATTTTAATTCAAGCACAACGTGATTTCCGAACGGATAAATCGGTTGCTTGATTTCAGGTTCAAGTTTTGCTTCCCGTTCCGGTTCACACCGAACCTGGCGATCAAGCGTGACCCTGACGTTTGTGTTGCCCGGACTTAACCACGCCTCTCTGTAATACGCAACGTGCGATTTTGGCTTTGCGCGTTTTTCACTCATTAGTTCGCAAAAATGCTGAACCGCTTTAAGGTGCCTTGGCTCGCTGCTTGCCATCACATCCCATCCGGGCATCTGACCGTTCAACAAATCCTGCACAGCCTCCCGTTTTACCGGACCTCGTTGCTTTAAAATCGCATTGTTCATTCGCCGTTTAATTTCAAAATAAACCGGCGCGTTGGGACGACTCTCATAGAACCTGAGCCTTAATTTGAATCGGTTCTTCAAACCATTAATCGTAGCCCAATAACATTCAAGGTCATCGGTATCAAGATAAAGGCTATGGATCGGATATGAGAGATTCTTTTGCGAAGCGCCATATTCGTCAAGTTCCAGATATGAACTGACAAAATCCCGAACCGCAAGCGCAATGTCTTCGGTAATTATATACTTAAACTCAAGCCGTTGTAACTGCAAGCGGTCGGTCGGCATAACAGCAAAATTAATTTAAATCATCTCACCCAATCGGTGCTATTAGTATTAATTTTTCAAAGAACCGTTAAATTTTCAATAAATTTATAATCTGTTCAATAAAAATTTTGCATCCCGGTCCGGGATGCAATTTGAAAATAAGCACTATTTATGCCAAAATCCTATTATTTCGCAGATTCAATCATCTCCCAGAACTTTGGGTTTTCCTGAAGCGTCTCATCTTCGGCAACGGGAAGTTTTGACCTGAACAGAAAGTCTTTTAATGTGTTGCGATGCAGTATCCTGTGAACAATGATTCCGAGTTTATGTTTTTCAAAGTAAATCCGATAGTCGTCTACTCTGAATCTGTAAAGTATTCTGCCGCCGCGTTGGAGTTTTCCGTAGTTTTCCATCTCCGTGGCAATTGAGTCAGATGGCAGTCCCCGAAACTCGCCAAGGATTTTAAGCTGCAACTCCTTTGGCATTTTAGAGAGTTCAGCGGCGCTTAATGGACTGAATATAATCTGGAACGGTCTCATAAAAAATTCAAATTCTGGTAGCGCGTACGGGAATCGAACCCGTCTTTTGGCCTTGAGAGGGCCACGTCCTAGCCGATAGACGAACGCGCCACCTGATTCATTATCATAAATTCGCCGAGAAAATTTATTCTACAACATCTATCACTGTCAAGGTTTATTGCTCGTCTTTTATATTATCGTAAAATTCAAGTATATTACCTTTCTTTTCCTGCGCTTTAAATTTTATCGCGGCTCTTGGATGTTGATTGTAAAATCCAGTTATCATATACGGAAGGTCAAAACCCCATTGGAGTTTTTCTCTCATCGGCTCGATATAATTTTGAACGCATTCAAGCACCGGACGGAGTTTGTATTTTGGATTATGCAAAAAGCCGATAAGCAGTTCAGTCGGACAATTCCCCGCCCCTCTGCCAAGCCCTGCCATCGTTGAATCTAACCTATTAGCGCCCAAAATGATTCCTTCAATCGTATTGGCAAAGGCAAGTTGTAAATTGTTATGCATATGAATACCCACCTCTTTACCCGCCGGTTTGGCAAATCGGAGGTATTTCTTCACAAGATAATGAACCTGCTCGCTGTAAAGAGAACCGAAACTATCAACAAGATAAATTGTGCTCGCCTCAGATTCTGCCAGAAGCTCAAGCCCCTCATCAAGCTCGCGCTCAGGAATTGTGCTGACAGACATCAGATTTATTGTCGTCTCATAACCTTTGTCGTGAGCGTCTTTGACCATATCAAGCGCGAGTGGGATTTGATGTATGTATGCTGCAACCCGCACCATATCAATTACACTCTCTTTCTTCGGCGGAATGTCCTGTTTATAATCGCATTTTTCAGCGTCCGCCATTACAGAGAGTTTCAATGATGTCGGATTGTCTCCAACTATCCGCCGTATATCCTCTTCTTTGCAATACTTCCAGCAACCATATTCGCCAACTACAATGTTCTTTCGCGACGCCTTATAACCGATCTCCATATAATCAATCCCGGCTTTGACACAGGCATCGTAAACAGCCTTCACAATGCTATCGTCAAACTGGTGGTTATTCATCAGCCCGCCGTCGCGAATCGTGCAGTCAAGCACCTTGATTTCAGGTCTGTAAGATATCCATCGCGCAGCCGCAGAATTCTTTTCCTTTGCCGGTTTCTCGGATTTATTCGTTTCTTTAGCCATATATTTATTTTGCCTGATTTTGTGATTATTATTTAGATTAACATTTTTAAATATTTTGTAAAAATCAATTTTTCGTATTAATCTTATTAGGATTTTTCTTCAAATAAAAATGAAAAAGTTTAAACTTTAACAAAATTTATGGACGCCACAACGGTTTACGAAGAAAACTTTTCAAAATTTTTAAACAAGGAATTCACATTCAAAAGATTTGCGCTATTTCTGGCAATTGCAATTTTTCTATGTTATCCAACTGTTTTGTGCCTTCAGGGGACATTTATGCATCGGGATTACAGCGCCTTCGGATATCCCCTTGCCGCTTATAACCGCGACTGTTTCTGGCGCGGCGAAATCCCCCTATGGAATCCATACAACGTCTGCGGCATCCCTTATCTTGCCCAATGGAACACTCAATTTCTGTATCCACCAGCCCTTTTTTATCTGATTTTTCCAACCCAGTGGGCTTTAGGCGTATTCAACATCCTGCATATGTATTTTGCCGGGCTCGGGATGTATCTGCTTGTTAGAAAATGGACTAAAAACAACTTCGCAGCGGCAGTCGGCGGCATAGCCTATGCATTTAGCGGTCTTATTCAATACGCTTTAATGTGGCCCAACGACGTTGCCACCCTTGCCTGGGCACCGTGGTTAATTTTGTCTGTGGAAAACGCCTTGAAACAGGGCGGAAAATACATCGTGGCGGCAATTGTAATCGGCGCATTTCAAATGTTAAGCGGATTCCCTGAAGGAATAATTTTAAATTGGTTTTTGATTGGTATCCTGACATTATTTGTCTGGCTGCCCGAAAAATGGAATGAGACAACACAACAGCCGGATAACAACCAGAATTATACGGTCTTTCAAACCAATAAATTCATAATCACTAAAAATTTTCTCGCCAGATTCATTTTAATTATAATCGGGATAACAGCCATTTCAGTAGTTCAACTCGCCCCGTTCTATGACCTATTAATTCATAGCGACCGCCATTCTGATTATGGAAAATCCTACTGGTCTATGCCCTGGTATGGCTTCGCAAACCTTATTCTGCCGCTCTTTTATTGCTTTCCTGCTTCTGATTCGGTTTTTCATCAATATGACCAACAATGGACAGGTTCTTATTATGCCGGGCTTGCAGTTTTTGTGCTGGCTATGGCTGTTATTTATAAAATCAGATTGCGGCTAATAGGAATTCTCTCAATTGTGCTTGCATTTTCGCTTGTTATGGCGCTCGGGGATAATGGCTATCTTTATAAATGGGTCAGAACAACATTCCCATTCATTGGTTTTATGCGATTTCCGGTCAAGTTTGTAGTTCTATCAACAATTATTTTTCCAGTATTAAGTGCCTTCGGAATTAAATATCTTGTTGAAGGGCAATTTAAACAGATAATAAAACCGATAATTGGTTTTACTATCTCAGCAATTATCTCAATCGGCTTATTATTATTAATTGAATTTAAATACCCGCAAATCTACGATGTTCCTGAGACCGTCCTTGCCAATGGATTAACCAGAGTAGGTTTACTTTTGCTTACTCTATTTTTTATATATAGTTTAATACCAGAAAAAAAAATATCCCGATGGGGTTACTGGATAATTATTATTTTTTTCTGGGTAGACCTTGCATATCACAGCCCGAAGATGTCCCCTGTTGTTAACAAATCGGTTTATAATCCAGGAAATAATAAACTGCTCCATTCCCAGAATCCGCCTGCATTAGGGTTAAGACGAGTTATGATAGACCCATACCTTGAAAACTATATCGCTCACTTTATAGTCCCAACTAATACCTCTATTGAACCTAGTCTCCGCCGGGAATTGGCTTATGCAAACGCTAACTTAATTGATAAGATACCCAAAATTGACGGAATGTTTTCTCTTTATCCAAAAGCTATAGGGAATATGGTAATACGAATGTATTGGGCAGGGCAAAGATTTGTAATACCCGATGAATCGCTGGATTTTCTCTCTGTCGGATATATAGTCGGAAGCAATCTTGTATGGAACTACAGGTCAAACGCTATGCCTTTTATAACAGCAGGTCAAAAACCACTTTTTATTGACACCGTTAGATCAAAGATGGAGGCAATGCTGCTTCACGACTTAAAATACAAAGACTTAATTTTCATACCTGCTGAAGCCTATTCAAATTCATTCGTTAGAACCCCCGGAAAAGCCGAAATTAAGTTAAATAAATTTACTGCGCATTTAATTGATTTTGATGTTGACGCAAAAGACCCGGTCTGGATTGTTATAAATCAGACCTATTATCATCATTGGAAATGCTACATTGATAGTGTTAGAAAAACTATCTGGGAGGCAGATTCTGCTTTTTGTGCTGTTGAATCCGATAGAGGTTCCCACAGGGTAATCCTTATTTATGACGACATATATTTTAAAATTGGTCTGATAATCTCATCTCTGACAATTATATTGATAACTATTATTTTAATTAACAGACCTAAAGTTAGAATAATATAATACCAATACCATTTACCAACAACGTAAGAATAATTAAATTTAAAAAAAACTAACTAATAATTACACACGTAAATAAATACTGTTGTAATCACATCTCCAGCGCCGTGTGATTCACCATAAATCACTCTGCCTTTAGTATCTGCTGAATTTACATCTGTTGCTGAAAGCGCCTCGCCGTCAATTCGCTGGCTTAATTTCCATGCAATTTTTCTTGGTAGGCTAGATATTACTATTTTAATAATTCTATCATAATTATAATCACTCCACTCAATAACGCCATCCCCGTTAAGATCCCACCTTTGACCCTCTCCATAAATGACACCAATCCCTAAATAGGTATAATTAGGATTAGTGTCGCCTATGCCAATTTTGTCGGCAATTCTTCCACTCAAATACCCCTGCGCCACTAACTCGGCATCAACTGTTTTGCTGTATGTTATTGCTGTGCCATTTCTATCCACCAGCTTTCCGTTTTTTGCGATATGCATTGCAACCGCCGATTTTACCGTGTCATACATTTTTATAATTGAATTGATTTTTGAATCATCAATTGCATCAAAAATTTTAGGTATTAATAAACTTAAAAGGATGGATAGTATAGCTATTACGCCTATCATCTCGTATTAACGAGAATCCAAATAACAATCCTCTTTTTTGATTAATTATTTTCATAATACCAAATTAAATTTAAAGAAATAGTAATTATTTGCAATAAGATTTAAGTCTGCAAAGACTCAATAATCTCTAATTAATTGAGTGCAGTAATTAAACAACTTTAAACGAGCCCAATGTGAACATCCTATTTTTAGACAAAAAAAGCGGATGAGGAAGCCCCTCATCCGCTTTTAATTTAGACAAGAAATTTTATTGATGGGCTATGTATATATAAACGTCAGTTTTACCGCCCGATGGCGCCGCATACTCAACTCTGCCAATGGTATCAGCCGATGTTAAGCTTGTTACAGAAAGAGCCGGACCATCAAGGCGCAAACTGAGGTCCTGAGCGTCCTGCGGAGCAACTCCCTTGATAACTAACTCTACAGTATTGGCTGCATTATCTGTGGATATCACAGTA
>JBAMMJ010000011.1:0-1722 GCA_039793825.1 Verrucomicrobiota bacterium
GAAGGCATACCGCGCCGCTGTTTCCCCCAAAAACGTAGTTATTCATAAAGCTGAACCCTGAAGATACAAGTCTGTCAAGGTTCGGGGTTTTTATCTGTTTATTTCCCCAGGCGCCGATTGTATCGGCTCGCTGGTCGTCGGCAAAAAGAAAGAGAATATTTAGCCTTTGAGAAGGCGCAATCTGGGAGAAGGTTGAATAAACAAACACAGGCAACCATATGAGCAATATTGAAAGCTTTTTCATAGGCTTGAATATAACAAAAAGTTCAAAGAATTTGCATTTAAAAAAATTATGACAAAAACCGCGCGTAGATAGAGTGTAGAAATTTTCCTTTTAAAAATAAATTTTACGAATTAGTTTTTTATAAACAAATTCACACTATGAAAAGAGTCAACAGAAGATATTTTTTGAAGTCATTTGCATTCGCCGCCACAACGTTGCCTTTTGCGGGAAGAGTTATTGTTTCGGATGCAAGAGGAGCGACTATAGTTGGTGCGAATGAAAAGGTTCGGGTTGGTTTGATTGGTTGTGGCGGTATGGGGCGCGGAGACCTTGACACATTTTTCATTTTTCCCGAAGTGGATTGTCCTGTGATTTGCGATGTTGACGACGCAATGCTGGCAAGGGGTGTTAAACTGGTGGAGGAGAAGCGGGGCAAGAAACCTGATACGGTAAAAGATTTCAGGAGAGTGCTTGAAAGAAAAGATATTGACGCGGTTATTGTTGCGACGCCCGACCACTGGCATGCGCTGCCAACGGTGCTTGCCTGTCAGGCAGGCAAAGATGTATATGTTGAAAAGCCGCTCGCAAAGACAATTCCAGAAGGACGTGCAATGGTCGTAGCAACACAGAGGCATAATCGCGTTGTGCAAATGGGAACACAATGGAGAAGCGGCAAACATTGGAAGGATGCGGTGGATTTTGTCAAATCCGGAAAACTCGGGAAAATTGGTCTTGTGCATTTATGGGTATATCTTGATTGGATTGGGAGTATTGGAAAGCCATCGGATTGCGATCCGCCTGCTGGTGTGGATTACGATATGTGGCTGGGTCCGGCGCCTAAACGTCCATTCAATCCGAATAGGTTTCATTTTAATTTTCGGTGGTTCTGGGATTACGCCGGCGGGCTGATGACGGA
The DNA here is from genome assembly GCA_039793825.1 of Verrucomicrobiota bacterium. Taxonomy (GTDB): domain Bacteria; phylum Verrucomicrobiota; class Verrucomicrobiia; order Limisphaerales; family JAKPVM01; genus JAKPVM01. The sequence continues at coordinate 1,140 of JBAMMJ010000011.1, forward strand.
TTGGGGAGTTCACCTCCTTAACATTGTTGTTTGGGCAATGGGCGCCGAACACAACCTTGTCTCGGTTTCTTCAACGGGCGGCAAATATGTTCTTGATGACAATTCGGAGACGCCCGACACACAAATAACAGTCTACGAGTTTGAAAAATACTCAATTATATGGGAACACAAAGTAGGTATGGGAGTTGGTATGAATAATCGTCCGTGGGGGGTCTCATTTGCGGGAAGCGAGGGCTCCTTAATTGTAAACGATAGCGGCTGGGAACTTATTGGAGAACGAAAAAACGCCACTATTGAACCGGCAAAATTCGGCGGCAGCGGCGACGCGCGGCCAGCGCATATCCGCAATTTTTTAGACTGTATAAAAACCCGAGAAAAGCCGGTTGAACACCTTGAATTTGCGCATTACGTGACGACTCTGGCGCATCTTGGAAATATTTCTTTCAGGTCGGGACATAAAATCCGATGGGACAGGGACAAAGAGCGAGTTCTGAACGATAAATTGGCGGATAGTTTTGTCGGTGTTGATTATAGAAAACCGTGGAAACTCCCTTATTATCCGAGGTAATTTTAGCTGGATTTA
>JBAMMJ010000012.1:0-7165 GCA_039793825.1 Verrucomicrobiota bacterium
AAAAATAAATAAACCACAGAGAAACACAGAGATTCACAGAGAAAAACCATTTTGTTTACACCCGTCAGAGTCATATTGATTGTTTTTAATTTTTCTACCCACCTGTTTATGAGTTGTTGCCAGTATATGACACTTTCGGGGTTTGTTCAGCGAAATACTAAATAATTTTGGCAAATCATATTTCACCCAAAAGTGCCTTTTTTCCTGGAATGCCAATGATTCGGGACGCAACTTATCTTGATATTGTAATTTTACCATCAAGCGATTAAATTAACAGCGATGAAAAATCAACAAAAGGTAATCGCGTTTGTTTGCGGTCTAATCGTTGCCGCGCATCAAAATATTACTGGAGCAGATATGGATATACAGGAACGGGCTGATAAATTTCTTGAGCTTGTGAACGCCGGCTATCAGGCGCTTTCAAAGGTGGAAAACGAGGCTCAATGGAAGGCGGTGACCGATGTTAAACCCGAACACGACGCGGCGGCTGAAGTTGCAGGCAAGGCTCGCGCCGCGTTCACGGGGAATCCGGCTCTGATACGGGAGGCGAGAGAATTGTTAAAGTATAAAGACAGATTAAAACCGCTTACCGTCCGCCAGCTTGAACGGGCGATTCTTATTGCGGCAGAAGCCCCGATGACAAATCCCGAGCTCGCAGCGGCGCGGATTGAAGCCGAAGTCAAACAGGCGTCGTTGATGAATTCCTTTGAATTCAAATTGAATGGCAAACCGATTACGGCTAACGAAATTGACAACTTTTTGCAGACAAATATGAACCTCCAGGCGAGGCTTGAAGTCTGGAAGGCGTCTAAAGAGATAGGTCCGGCGCTCAAGCCCGGTCTTGTAAAACTGCGTGATTTAAGAAACCGCGTCGCGCGAGAACTCGGATATTCTGACTACTTTGCCCTGCAATGCGCCTCCTATGATATGAGCACCGACGAGATGCTCCGATTACAAAAATCTTTTATGGACGATTTACGCCCGCTTTACCTGCAGATACACACCTATGTAAGATATGAACTTGCAAAACGTTATAACCAGCCTGTTCCAAAACTTATTCCGGCGCACTGGATAAACAATCGCTGGGCTCAAAACTGGACTGGAATTGTTCCGGCGGCGAACCTTGACGATCGGTTCAAAGACAAAAGCGCGGAATGGATTGTTCAGTGCGGCGAACGGTTCTGGAAAGGCCTCGGCTTCCCGTCTCTGCCTGAAAGTTTCTGGAAATTATCCGACCTGTATCCGGTTAAACCTGGCGAAAACCGCAAGAAAAACACCCACGCCTCCTGCTGGCATATTGACCTTGACAAAGACATCCGCTCGTTGATGAGTGTTGAACCAAATTCGCAATGGTTTGAGACCGCGCATCATGAACTCGGGCACGCCTATTACGATATGAGTTATTCCCGCCCGGAGGTGCCGCCACTGTTGAGAACTGGCGCAAACCCGGCTTTTCACGAAGGCATTGCCGAGCTGGCGTCGCTTGCTTCCGGACAACCTGCTTATCTGAAATCGCTCGGAGTTTTGCCGCAAGAGATGGAAATTGATCAACTCCAGTTCCTGTTAAACGACGCTGTGGCAAACTCGGTACCATTTATCTACTGGGCAAGTGGAACAATGACATTCTGGGAGGCTGATATATATGCGAACAACCTTGACCCGCAGCAGTGGAACCAGCGCTGGTGGAGCTATGTGCGCGAATTTCAGGGTATTGAACCGCCAGAACCGCGCGGCGAAGAATATTGCGACCCGGCTACAAAAACCCACATCAATGACGCCGCCTGTTATTACTTTGCCTATCCTACGGCAACTGTAATCAAGTTTCAGCTCAACGATTATATATGCAAAAACATATTAAAACGTCAGCCGCAGGACGCAAACTATGCGAACAACCCGAAAATTGGCGAGTTTTTGCGCAGCCTTATGGAAAAAGGGGCAACAGAAGATTGGAGAGTATTATTGAAAAAAACAACCGGCGAGGGACTTTCAACACGCGCAATGCTTGATTATTTCAAACCGCTGATGAAATGGCTTGAAGAACAAAACAAGGGACGGAAAATCGGCTGGGATTAATTATCTTCTGATATATGGAAATGTTAAAAAAGATTTTGTAGGCATTTCTGTCGCTGCTCTCTATTGGGGCGGCTTCAAGCAACATAGTTAATCTAACGGTAGAAGAGTTTGAATCGCTTCTGAAGGAAAAGGATGTTGTGGTGCTTGATGTGCGGACAGAAAAGGAGTTTTCTCAAAGCCACATCAAAAACGCCATTAACATTGACTATCTAAAATCAGATTTTGCCACCAGAATCTCGCAACTTGATAAAAATAAAAAATACCTTGTCTATTGCGCAACTGGAGGAAGAAGCGCCGCTGCCTGTAATGAGATGGAAAAACTGGATTTTAAAAATTGCTTCAACCTGAAGGGCGGATTTAGCGCCTGGAAAAGGCGCGGCAGACCGGCTGAGTAAAACTCATTCAGTTAATGCGGATAAAGGCGCCAAAAAGCGGTTTGTGAAAAAGCAGACCAGTAACTTTAAGCGGGGATTGGTTTGAAGAGACTTTGAAAATGTTTGCAAAAGGAGGGAGATAAGTTTATAAAAGATTTATGGAAACAAGCGAAAACCGTTGCGGGATACTTGCTGGAGGTAACTGGATTATAGACCAGGTAAAAATTATAGACGCCTTTCCCAGACCTGAACACCTTGCAAACATATTGAGCGAATCTATTGGCACTGGAGGCGCGCCTTACAACGTTCTTGTTGACCTTGCTAAAGTAGGTGTTGATTTTCCTTTATTTGCCGCAGGGCTTGTTGGGAATGACGTTCTTGGAAAACGAATCTTTGATGACTGCCGCAAATTCAAAATCAATACCCGATACCTTCACAAAACCGACAAAGCCCCGACTTCATATACCGATGTGATGACAGAGAAAGGGAGCGGGAGAAGAACTTTTTTCCATAATCGCGGGGCAAACGCGCTCTGGGACGCCGGTGATATTGAGTTTAAAAAACTGAACGTGAAGATTTTCCATTTAGGTTATCTGTTACTGCTGGACGAGCTGGACAAACCCGATTCGGAGTTCGGCACAAAAGCGGCGCGAGTTCTTTCAAAGGCAAAATCTGCGGGGATTAAAATTAGCGTGGATGTCGTGAGCGAAGATAGCGACCGATTTGCGCGAATAGTTCTGCCGGCGTTAAAATTCACTGACTATTGTATTCTGAACGAGCTGGAAGCCGGCAGGACAACCGGGCTTGTTATACGCAAAAGCGACGGAACGCTGGATACGAAAAATCTCCGTCCCGCGGCGGAGGAACTTTTCAAAAACGGGGTTAGTGAACTGGTTGTGATTCATTTTCCCGAAGGGGCTTTTGCGCTCACCCGCGAGGGAAAGGAATACTGGCAGGGTTCGGTGAATCTGCCCGAAGGTTTTATCGCCGGCACAGCCGGTGCCGGGGACGCCTTTTGCGCAGGTGTTCTGGTTGGGCTTCATAATGGTTGGGATATTCAGCGATGTTTAGCCACAGGGGCGTGCATCGCCGCGGCATCGCTAAGCCATCCCACCTGCACAGAAGGGGTAAAATCCCTCCGCGCCTGTATGAATATCGGGAAAAAATATGGATACTCAAATAGATTAATGAAATAATTGCAATGTCTCCCGCAGCGGCAGGTGCCAACGCATATGAAAAGATAGTCGCAGATGTCTATCCGCATATAGTTTGCGATGAACCCGGGGAAAGTCCGCCGGAAAAATTGATGCAGGCGATCTGGTTTAACCAGCGTATCAGGCGAGGCAAACTTAAAACTATTCAGGGCGAGAAACTGAAGGTGCTGCATCCTGGTTTCTTCAATGTTGAGGCTGGACCGGATTTCAAAAACGCAATAATTCAGTTCGGCAACGGGAAACCGGTTCAGGGGGATGTAGAGATTGATTCAAGGGTCTCGGACTGGAAATCTCATTCGCATCATAGTAACCCTGCGTATAAAAATGTGATCTTGCAGGTGGTCTGGGGGTGCTCCGAAGATTCTACCAATTCAATGCCTGTAATGCAATTAAAGAGGTTTCTTGAACACCCGCTTGCCATCCTTGAGGATACCGTCGGGATTGACTTAGTTGAGCAATTTCCTGCCTCTCTTGAAGGGGTATGCTCAAAAATATTCAAAAATTTCTCCGCCGAACGGCGCAAAAAATTTCTTGAAGAGGCTGCCCTGTTCAGGCTTGAACAAAAGAGCCTGCAGATTATAGCCCGCGCCCGCGATTCAAGCTTTGAGCAGGCGCTATGGGAGCTTCTTTTCCGGGCGCTTGGTTATAAAAACAACATCTGGGCGTTTCAATGTCTGGGCGAGTTGCGTCCTGCGATAATTGACCACAATTCTGGGGACCTTTTGCAACTGGAGGCGAGACTGTTCGGATTAAGCGGACTTTTGCCATTTGAACTTCCGCGCGTTGATAGTGAAAACGATTCTTATATCAAAACGCTCTGGGACTATTGGTGGCGCGAGCAGGAGGCTTTTGTTGAATTTGCGTTGCCGGCCTCAATATGGAGGCTTTCCGGGACAAGACCGGCAAACCATCCTCACCGAAGGCTTGCCCTTGCGGCTCGCTGGCTTTTTAAAAACAGCCTGCATAATGACCTGATTAACTGGTTAAAAACCGCCGACACAAATAGTATGGAAGAGTCGTTTTTGAACCTTCTGACGCCGCAACAGGACCCGTTCTGGAACTGGCATTATTCGGTAAAATCAAAGAAGACCTCAGCACCTCAACCATTGATCGGCGCAGACCGCGCCACAGATATAGCGATAAATGTGGCACTGCCGTGGTTGCTTGCGGTCTCAAGAGAAAATTTTGACAAACCGATGGAAGATCGGGTTGTTGAATTTTATCTCAAATGGGGTCCGGCTCAGGACAATGCTTTGTTAAAATTAGCCAGAAAGAGATTGTTTGGTTCTCTCTGTTCTGAGATTGCAGACAGCGCCGCCACTCAACAGGGAATCATTCAGGTGGTGAAGAATTTTTGCGAAAATTCCGATTCTGTATGCACAGGGTGCAGATTTCCCGCAAAGTTAGAGCAATATTATTATTCTTGATTGCGGATTTTCCGTATCAATTCGCTTATTATTTTATCGCAAAATTGGACAATTAAATCTTTTTGCTGGAAAAAATGACATTGATGTTGCATTATTAAATAAATGAAATCATTTGCAAAACATTGTTCGGGTTTTTCGGGAAACCGAATCGTATTTGCAAATAAAATTAATCCAACCGTAAAGCCTGGAGGAAGATATGCTTAATAATCGTACTGTAACCCGCCGTGACTTCATCAAAGCGACCACAGCCGTAGCCGGCGCAGTGGTTGCATCCACAGGGATTGAGCTGCCTGCGGCAACTCAGAAACGAACCGCAACCGACATTGTTCCTCTTGGGAAAACCGGCCTTAAGATTTCACGGCTCGGTTTTGGCACAGGTTCAAACAGCGGCAACGTTCAATACAGTCTTGGCAAAGAAGAATTCATAAACCTCATACATTACGCTTACGACAAAGGTATAAGGTATTTTGACTGCGCGCAGGCGTATAGGACTTTTGGGTGGATCGGCGACGCAATCAAAGGTTTGCCCAGAGAGAAATTGTTCATTTTATCAAAGGTGCCTGGAAAACCCGAAAAAATCATTGAGACGATTGACAATCATAGGAGAACTTTCAACACCGATTACATTGACGCGCTGTTGATACATTGTATGGTCAAAGACCAGTGGACGGATGAATATAAACGGATTATGGACGCCTTTGACGAGGCTAAAGAAAAGAAATGGATTCTTTCAAAAGGTGTCTCCTGCCACAGCCTGCCGGCGCTCAAAACCGCAACTGAATCTGCATGGACAGAGGTGCACCTTGTAAGAATAAATCCTCAAGGAAAGCACATTGATGGACTTGAACAGACCTGGAACAAACCCGGTAACGATATAAATCCTGTCCTTGAACAGATAAAGGCGATGCGCGCGAAGGGACGGGGCATAATCGGGATGAAGATTATTGGAAACGGCGATTTCACAAATCCCGAAGACAGAGAGAAATCCATCTGCTTTGCAATGGCTACTAAAGAGGTGGACGCTATTGTCATCGGCTTCAAGAGCAGAGCCGAAATTGACGAGGCGATAGAGCGGATGAACCGCGCGCTTGCGAGTTAACAAAACTTAATGCCTGTTTTTATCAGGAATTTATCTGATTTTTTCCATCAGATAAGGAACAAGTTCATTGATTCCGACCCGTTCCTGTTTTGTGGTGTCGCGGTCGCGCACGGTGACAGTATCTTTGAGGGCGCCGCCGTTCTCGCCGAGTGTGTCAAAATCAATTGTGACTCCAAAGGGTGTTCCCGCTTCGTCCTGGCGTCGGTAACGTCTGCCGATAGCGCCTGCCTCGTCGTAAAAGACTGTCATAAACGGGCGCAACATCTCGCGAATCTCTTTTGCCTTCTGAACAAGTTGCGGTTTGTTTTTCAGGAGCGGGAATACGCCTACTTTGAACGGGGCGATTCTGGGGTGAAACCTTAATACCACTCGCTGTTCAGGTTTGCCGCTTTCGTCTGGAACCTCGTCCTCGCTATAGGCGGCGCATATCAAAGCCAGAACAAGGCGATCAACGCCGGCGCTTGGTTCAATCACATGGGGTATATAACGCGCCTTTGCCTCATCGTCAAAGTACTCCATTGATTTGCCGCTATATTTCTGGTGCTGGGAGAGGTCAAAATCGCCGCGCGCGGCAATGCCTTCAAGTTCCTGCGTCCCGAAGGGGAACTTGAACTGGATGTCAACGCAGGCTTTTGCGTAATGGGCAAGTTCCTCTTTTTTCTGCCAGTATAAATCAAGCAAATCGCGGCTAAGGCCGATAGATTCATACCATTTTACCCGTTGTTCCACCCAGTGCCGGTGCCACATTTCCCAGCCCCAATCCTGCTGCGGTGCAGAAAGGTCTGCCCCATCGCAATATTTTGCAACCCTTCCGGCAAGTTTTTCCACAACCTCGTCCGGGCGGATAAAAAATTCCAATTCCATCTGCTCAAATTCCCGAGAGCGAAAGGTAAAGTTGCGCGGGGTGACCTCGTTTCGGAATGCCTTGCCGATCTGGCAGATTCCAAATGGAACCTTCTGGCGAGAGGTTTCAAGTAT
>JBAMMJ010000012.1:7175-13670 GCA_039793825.1 Verrucomicrobiota bacterium
TTTTTAAACTGGACGAAAATCGCCTGAGCTGTTTCGGGTCTTAAATAAGCCACATTTTCTTCATCTGCCACCGGACCGACGTGTGTTTTAAACATCAGATTGAACATTCGCGGTTCGGTGAGCTCGCCGCCGCAATATGGACAGGGGATTACGAGCCCGATGTTGTAGTTTGGGTCTGTGGCAAGAATTTTGAGAATCTCCTGTTTTGTTAAATCTTTCTTTGAACCGATTGCGGTTTTGAGGGCGTTGATGACATCGTTTGGATTCTTTACAAGGGCAAGCCCCGGCGCCTGACGATGACCGCGATGATGAGCCCACTGGAGCAGTTTTTCAGCGTCAAACGTCCCGTCGCCAAAAAATCCGATCACCGCCTTGCCCCATTCGGATTCTTCAATCATCTCCCAGACCTGGTCTGAGCGGATCAGTTTTTTGCACGCCTTACAGGTGCTCATCGGGTCTGCAAAGGTGCTGACGTGTCCACTCGCCTCCCATACCTTCGGGTGCATAATGATGGTGGCGTCAAGCCCGACAATATCGTCCCGTTGCTGCGTCATCGCCTTCCACCAGCGCTCCCGAACATTGCGTTTGAGTTCAGCCCCCAGCGGACCGTAATCCCAGAACCCGTTTATCCCGCCATAAATTTCGCTGGACTGATATATAAATCCGCGCCGCTTGCAGAGCGACACTATCTTTTCCATTAAATCATTTGTCTTTTTTTCCGCCATAAAAGATTAAATCTGATAGAAAACTTCTATAAAGTCAAGAAACCTATAAAATACTCAACAATATAATAATTAAACGGTCCGGGCGCAAAATAATTCCAGAAGACAAGGAAGTTCTCTTAATCATTAGCATTGAACTCAACGTTTATTTTATAACTGATCAAAAAACCTCATTTTTGAAAGGGTTACGATACAGTGGCATAGAGAAAAAACAAAAATAATTTTATGGCAAAATAATAACCACAGAGAACACGGAGTGACGCAGAGGAAAACTATTTTATATTTTATTTATCTACGTCAGAGTCATATTGATATTTTGAATTTGCTACCACATATATATGAGTCTTTGCCAGTGTTTGACATTTGCCTGTTCAGCCAATTGCTAAATAATTTTGAAAAATCTTATTTCACCCAATAATGTCTTTCTTATTGGAATGCTAATGATTCAGGAAGTTCCCAAACAATTGCGCCTGGTTTAAACGACAAAGCGGTTGAAATAGGAATTTATCGTAAAAAACTTTGAGGCTCCCGGGCTTGTTTCAATCATTTTATTTTTTTTCAGCCGGGGCTGTCTGGGTTGATTCTTTTTCTTCTTTCTTTTCTTCTTTCTTTTCGGCGAGCAATTCTTTTCTTGTCTTCAGGATTGTTTCTATCGTCCATTTGGTTACAAGATAATTCCAGTTTTCAAACTTCTTTTCCTTCTCATATTTTTCCTTGAGTTTCTTTAAATTGTCTTGAAATTCTTTGTCTTTTTTTTCTTTGTCCTCCGGTTTTTCATCCGGTGCTGGAGTTCGTTCTTTCGGGAAATTTGCGGTGATGTTGAAGGCAAGATAGTAATTGTCGTCGGTGGTCTTTTTGCCGATTTTAAGGTTATAAGTCAGTCCGTCAAAGGTCTCCACAATGAGTTTGGTTGGATTATCCAGCCCTGTTTCCGAGGCGGGCTTATTGGTTGAAACTACGTCAACAAAGGTTGGATAGGTGAGCGATGAACCGACTGCGGCAATCTTAATTGAATCGCCCTGTTCATCGGGTTTAAGCCCAGCCAGTTGCCACTGGTTAGTCTCGCTCTGGCGATAAATCTTCCACGAATCGGCTGCGTTCGTGCTGATAAGTTCAAAAGATTTCGCCTTTTCAATTTTGAAGAATTCCTTGTCAATCCAGGTATCGGGTTTTGGTTCAATGTTGCTGAATGTTTCGGTGAGTTGTGAAACGGTTTTTATGTCGTTGTTTACCATAACAAATCTGCCATCTGGAAACTCGTCGCCAAATTGGGATTTTTTCATACTCTTTTTCCCGAGCAACAGAGTGGCAAGCGTTTTATCGTTTTTATCTTTAAACTCAACCAATGTTCCGGAATTTGTTCCTTTTTCCGGGGGCAAAAGTTCCAAAACGCCGAGTTTTGATTCTCCGATTTCAACCGGCAATCCTCGTTTCATCTCCCACATCTTGCGCAGAAATTCGCTTATCTCGTTGAAATTTGCCGGGAAATTATCTCGTTCCTGAACTCGCCAGATATCCTCTTTTTTAACAAGGTTGACCGACCCTTTTGAATTTTTGATAACTATCTTCGCCACGTCGTCAATCGGAAAATTCGCAAACAATTTTTCGCTTATCTGTTTGCTTTCCGACCAGGTGGCTGTCCGCTGTTTATAGGTTATTAATCCGATAACGCCTATTACGATAACCGCAACGACAAGCAATATGACCTGATTTTTTCTCATTGGACATCCCTCCTGCATTAGTTTACTTTGCAGCCCGCTGTTTCTGGTTATAAAGCGCAACTCCAAGACCGAATACCGCCACCAACAGCGGCATTCCGGCAATGTTGAGCCATTTCACCCTTGTTTCAAGGGAATCTACTTCTTTTCTCAATTCCTTTCTGACCTCTTTGAGCTTCTTTGCAGTCTGCGCCTCTGCTTCGCGGAGTTTCTTCAATTCAGCCTTCTGTTCGGGCGAGAGTATAAACCGTTGGTTCCCCTCCTTTTTAGACTGCAGCTCGTTTATCCGCCGCTGGACATTTGCCCGCTCTTCTTCAAGTTTTTTCACCTCCTCAAGGAAGCGCGCCTCAGCCTTCGCCTGAATATCGCGTACGCGAGTAAACGGACGATTTACCGTGGCGCGGCTTCTTGAGTTTATCAAGTTTTCGTCGCCGCTAAGGAGTTCAACAAGGTTTTGCGCAAGCGATAAATTGCCGCTATGCGGGATCATAATTTTCTGACCGAATATGCTCTGAACATCCACACTGAATTGATCGTGCAGCCAGTCGCTGTCGGCAAATATATAAACCGTATTTTCTTTTTGTGATTCTTTTAGATACTCTTCTTTAGGTTTAGAATCTTTTTTATCCTTATCTTCTTCGCTCTTTGAATCTTCCGGTTTGCCGTTTGGAAATGCCGTCTTGAATTTGCCGGTAAGCCTGACGGCAATATTATATTCTTTCCCGGAGGCTTTAAATTCCTTTGCTACCTGTTCGCTGGAAAGCCGCGCCATAAATCCATCAACAAGTTCCGAATCTGTGGAAGATTTAAGCAACACATCCATCTTCAACCCCTCCACAGGGGTACCTGTAATTGCCCCGGCAAATGGGAAGAGCAAGTTGTCAAGCTGAGCAAAAAATACTTCATCCTGTTTCATATTCGGACGCGACAACGCGGTCACAAGGTGAGCAACTTTCGGATGATACCGCGGACTTCTGCATTGCATATCAACGATCACCTTTGATGTATCCATATCAAGCCCCCACGTTTTAAGTAACTTGTCAAGCGTTGAACTGGGCTGTTGCATCCCGCCAGCCATCGGATTTGACTGGCTATCCATAACGCTAACCGGGTCTATGCAGACAATAAGTTTACCGCCTCTGAGAACAAATTGGTCAATCGCAAATTGAGCCTTTTCAGAGATATTTTTCGGATGAACCACAAGTAAAAGGCGGATGTCGTCGTCTATTTTATCGGTATCCATATCAACTTTTCTGACTGTAAAATCGCGCTGCAATTCGCTTACAAACAACCACGGTTCTTGCTGTTGTTGACCCGGGCGGGGCATAAATGGGCTTGACTGCTGACCAAACACCGGCAGGGCGCTCATTATTCCAATTACAGGTCTTTCCGGATTGACGACGCGCGAAATTGCGCGCGCAATGTCGTATTCAAGCAGTCGCTCGCGCTCCGGCGCGAGGTAGGGAATCGCAACCTTCTGATCAAGACAGGAGACCGCAAGCCCGAACCTGACGGAAACCGTCGGCGTCAACGGCTGAGGGTCAATCCCGTCGGCTATCGCTGCGTCCTCGGCGTCAGTGTCTGGTTGCGGGTCGTATTTTTCAATTGTGATCTTTCCTCTGGACGCCTGTCTGAATTCCGCAAGCAAATCTTCAACGCGCTGGGCGTAATTTTTGAGAAAAACCGGCGTCTCTTCGCCGCGAGAAAAATAGAATCGTATCTTAACAGGAGTGTCCAGCTTTGAAAGGATCTTTTTTGTGCCGTCGGACAGCGTGTATGCCTTTTCTTCTGTCAGGTCAAAGCGCAATCGCCATGCGCCGAGGATGAAGTTTATGACGATGAGCAAAACCAGCATCGCCACAACTCCGATGGTTGAATATAACAATGTCTCAATATTTCTATTCTTCATCTTTCAAGCCCTCCGCAAAAAACGGTTTTAATGTCCAGCGCGCAAATTTCGTATGATGATGCTTGTTGTAAACAATCCAAATACAATTATTGAAAAGAAGAAAATCACATCGCGCAGGTCAATCAACCCCCGTTTAAAACCGTCAAAATGAGGCACAACGCTGAAGGAGGCAACTATATCCACAATAATTTGAGGCACATAATTCTGAATCAGGTCTGTGACTGGTGGGAATCCGGCAAGTATCAGGAACAGGCAGATCACCACCGACAGGATAAAACTGACCACCTGATTTCGGGTCATTGCGCTTGTCATAGTGCTAATGGCAAGATAGCCGCCGCCCAGAAGAAAACTGCCTACATACGCGCAAAAGATTACGCCGTTATCCGGGTTGCCGAGATAATTAACGGTTATAACGACCGGGAATGTCAGGAACAGAGCGACTCCTAAAAATATCCAGGCGGCTAAAAATTTACCCACAATCGCCTGCCAGGTTGTTATAGGCATCGTGAGCAAAAGTTCAATTGTGCCGAGCCTTCGCTCTTCAGCCCAAACACCCATTCCGATAGCCGGCACAAGCACAAGATATAGCCAGGGGTGCCAGTAGAAAAACCAGAAAAGAGATGCCTCGCCCCTATCAAGCAACCGGCCTATCATAAATGTAAATAGTCCGGTCAGCAAAAGGAATATAACAATAAAAACATAAGCGACCGGCGAAGTGAAATAGCCGCCAAGCTCTCTTTTGGCAATAGTCCATATATTTGAGACCGGTGTGGATAAAGATGATTGTCCGTTCATTTTTCGCTCTCCTTCTTAACTGTGTCTGGTAAAGTTATGCTGCGGAATACCTCGTCAAGCCGACCTTCGTCGGTGTGCAATTCTTCAACCCGCCATTGCATCTGGGTAGCAAGGGCGCCAACCGCCCGCGCAAGCTCGCCATCGGCGATATTCGGCCGAGGATAGACCCGCACACAGGCAGCTGCGCCGTCGTTTTGAGAAATTACCGCCGCCCTTTTAGCGCACGGCAATTCCGAAATCTTCTCCTTTACGATCTCCGCCGGCACATCGCGAACGCGCAAAATAACTGTCCCGGCAAGTTCGGACATCCGTTTCAATTCCTCAGGCGTCCCGTTAGCCACAATCTTGCCGCGGTCTATAATTATAGCGCGCGTGCAAGCCGCCTCCACCTCTTCAAGAATATGCGTAGAAAATATTATCGCTTTCTTTTCGCCCATCCGCTTTATCAGCGTCCTCACCTCGTGCTTCTGGTTCGGGTCAAGACCGTCCGTGGGCTCATCAAGCACAAGCACCGGCGGGTCATGGATTATAGATTGCGCAAAACAGGTGCGGTGTCTGAAACCTTTTGATAACGTGTCAATGCTCTGGTGCACGACCGTCTCCAGAAAACACATCTCAATCACTCTTGAAACCGCCTTCTTCTTTGCCTCACCCCGCAACCCGCGCAACTCGGCAACAAAATTCAAAAAACCATAAACGGTCATATCAGCATAGGCAGGGGCGTTCTCAGGCAGATAACCGATGAGTTTTTTTGCCTCAATAGGATTGTTCAAAATGTCGTGTCCGCCAATCACAACCGTGCCTTCAGTAGGCGGAATGAAACCGGTAATCATCCGCATTGTGGTTGACTTGCCGGCGCCGTTCGGACCCAAAAATCCCAGTACCTCACCAACCTCCACGTTGAACGTAACGCCGTCAACAGCCCGTTTTGGACCGAATGACTTAGCAAGATTTTTTACCTGTATCATAAATTCCTCTCAGCTCTTTCTTTCAGCAGGCGCTCGTAATTTACAAAATTTAGCGCAAATTCTAAACCCGCTTCGCCTCTGTTGCAATAACCAATGCCTTTAGAATTAAATTATTACAAATTTGTCAAGCCCTTTTGCAGAATTTGAAATTTTTTCAAAAAAAATGTTCAAAAAATTTTGCATTCAAAAATACCGACCTCAAATAAACAGGGAAAGGATATTTCTCCGAATAAGAGCCCTTAAAATAATTCAATGCATAATACGCTTTTTGGCGATATCAGATTTGCCATAATTTTCTTAAAGGCTATGGAAAGCGGATGCGCCCTTATGGAGTGCGGTGGCAACGCCACCGCTTTGGAGTGCTGTGGTAAGGCTATGGAATA
>JBAMMJ010000013.1:0-1710 GCA_039793825.1 Verrucomicrobiota bacterium
GCGAGGATATCTGGTTTTTACACTTCAAAAACATTTAATTTGTTGCTTCCCTGCGTTTTGTTAATGGCTATTTGCCCGATTGTTTCAACAAGCCGCGGAGGCGCCATTGTGATGGCTGGACTGGCAGTTTATTCAGTAATTGTTTTGTTGCTTGCAAGATGGCGCGCCTGGTGGGGGGCAAAATTGGTGGTTATTTTGATTGTTGGCGGTTCAATATTAAGCGGTTTGTTGCTCGGATGGGAGGAACTGGCGCCGCGCCTGGAAATGATTGAAGAGGGTTACAAAGCCCGCGAGTTTATGTTTGGCGCAGGCCGTCAGATGGCACAGGATAATCCAGTGTTCGGCACCGGACCGGGCACATTTAATTCATTGTTCCAGTTTTACCGACGTTTCCCAAATGAATATTGGCCAGCCCAACTTCATAACGATTGGCTTGAAACCTTAATTACCTTTGGCGCTGTGGGTATGACATTAATTCTAATGGCTTTTTTGACGGTGATTTTAAAATGGTTTTTCCCGGGCGGAATTTACGGAGAAAAACATTTCGTTATATTGATCTGGGGAGCGCTTGCAGGTTGTTTTGTTCACGCGCGTTTTGATTTTCCGTTTCAGATTCATTCAATTTTAGCTTTATTCCTGGTTTTGTGCGCGGTATTATTTTGTTTAACCCGCAGGTCAAAAGAAGGTTAAGATTGGAAATTTATAAATTAGTTATTAGGGGGAAGCGTGAAAGAGATAATAGATAAAATTTTTAACTTAAATTCAAAATGGCGGATTGCGATTTTTTGCTTTTATCTGCTAATGGTAACATACCTTTCGCTTGCTCCTGCGAGCACGTTCAGCAACGTCCGAATTGGTATTCCATACTCCGATAAGATAGCGCATTTTATGATGTATGGTTTTTTTGTGGTGATTCTTAGATGGACTATAAATGGCTCATATAAAATAAGATGGAAATATTTGTGGCTTCTGGCGGCTTCAATTTTTTATGGCATTTTTATGGAGATTCTACAGTTTCATCTTTCTTCTATTACTGCTAGAAGTTTTGAATTTGGCGATATTGTCGCCAATAGTCTTGGGGCTTGCGTGTTTTGGGTTGCCACGAATGGATTCTTCAACAAACCTGTCGTCTCAGAATAATTCCTATTTTGACATTTATACTGCTTCTATTTTAGATTAAACAGGTTAAATTTATTTTATGAGCGGGAAAGTGATTTCAGCATACGCTGGAGAACGAAAGTATCTGCCGGCGGAAGATGTTTTAAGGGTTATTGCTACCGCTATGCCTGCGGATGATTATCGTGGCAAGCGCGTTCTGCTAATCATTCCTGACCATACGCGGACGGCGCCGGTAGGAATGGTTTTTAAATTTATCCACGATCATATTGGCGGTGTTGTCAAAGCCTTTGATATTATTATTGCCCTTGGGACTCACTCCGCAATGAGTGAGGAGGCAATCTGCGAGCGGCTTGAAATTACCGTTCAGGAAAGAAGGCAAAAATATGGCAAGGTAAAGTTTATTAATCACGAATGGAACAACCCGGAGGCTCTTAAAAATATTGGCACGATAAACGCCGAGGAGATTGATAAGCTCACAAACGGTTTATTCTCTATGGATGTGCCGGTTGAGGTAAATAAAGCGCTGTATGAATATGATTTAGTGGTAATAATAGGACCTGTTTTTCCGCATGAAGTGGTGGGATTTTCCGG
>JBAMMJ010000014.1:0-1702 GCA_039793825.1 Verrucomicrobiota bacterium
GTGGTTATCTGACCTCACAAAGCGGTGTTGCGTTCGCGTTTGCTCACTTAACACCGCACTCCATAGAACCGCATTACAAATATTGCTTTAACGGCTTTTTACAGGTCTGTTCAGGTTGTTTTGGGGAGGTGTAATCTATCCCAGCCTTGCGCTTACAAGTTCAATTCCGGCGGCTTCGTTAAGATTACGGGAATATTTCTTTTCTACTGGATTGTTCCAGTGTTCGTGGACGCCGAGGCTTGCCAGCCGTTGTGTTGGCGATTCGTGGTTCGGGTCGTAAAATGTCTTTGAGGGCGGGTCGTTTGCCAGAGCCGCTTCGTGAAGGTAGTCGTCAACGCCGTTGTTGCGCGCCGGGTTTGCCCATTCTGAAGGTTCGTTTTTCAGGAAGTCCAGAGCCACCGAATCAATCGCAATCGGGTCCTGGGAGGCGAATAGGCTGCTGCTCCAGCCATTATTGAACGGCGGAATCGTGAATTTTTGTGGCAATGGGTCGCGCGGATGCAATCCACTGAAGATACCGTCAATCAGATAAAGCACAGTTTTCCCGCCAATATGAGTGTGTCCCATAAAGTCCACAAGTGGTCTGTAAATAGCGCTCTGTTTTGAAAAGCAGTTTGGGTGCAGGTCGTAGTAGCCCGGCTGAACTGGCCAGCGAACAAGCGAGCCGTAGTGGTTTTTTGCGCATAGTGTCACACCGCTGCCGCCGTGAGATTTTAGATTGGCAAAATTTATCAGATATTCAGCCTGTGCGTAGCTTGCGGGCAGATAATCCTTTTGTTTTACATCCGGTCGGACGCTCCAGTATAACGGTGTTTTAGAACTTTCCGCTTTTTTACGACCAAACCTGCCGAACTGGTCTTCCACAACTACGTCGGAATAATTCTTTGTTATTATATCGTAAAACTCGTTCACGACGCAGGCAAGGGTGTCGCAGACGGTTATGTCTGCTGGTTTGACGCCGGCGCTGACAAGTTGTCGGATAAGGGCAACGATTAACTGTGGCGCCGTATTCATATAGTTGTGTCTGCGGAGGAAGGAACATTTTTCAAGGTCAACGTGTCCTTCTCGGTAAATCATTCCGACCCAGTTTGGTTTAATTAAAATTTTTTCGCCCGGCTTATAACCAACATCACCTTTGCCGCGCGATTTGTTAAGGTGCCTGAATAATTTGTCCCATCCCTCTGCGGTTTTGGACGTCCCGGTCAATTCGCAAATTGCTCTGTCCATCATTGCGCTTGCTCGTTCCTCGCGCAAACGATTTGCCTGCCACCAATAACCATCGCCTGGTCCAGTCCATTTTATGGCTTCGCGATCGTAAACCCAGACTACGCGTCCGGGGTAAATTCCTTTTGCGGCGCCGATAGGTTTTTCTTTCTCTTTCTGGTCAGCCGCGCTGATTTTGAAGTTAAGAACAGATAAGCTGCCAGCCCCTGCGATAAAAAAGGACGCCTTTAAAAATCGCCTTCGGTTAATGAATGAGGTCTGTGGATTTAATGAAAATAAATCAGACGCCGATTTTTTGAACTCCTGCTGTTTCATAACTATATGTTAATGGATTGAGGCGGTTTAGTCAACTGGCTTTTAACTCCAGATTTAGAATTAGGGTTTCAAAATTTAAAATAATAAATCATTAACATTGAACTCAATGATTGATTCCATAATCGGTCAAAATACAACCTCATTTTTGAAAGGGGTACGATAC
>JBAMMJ010000015.1:0-1655 GCA_039793825.1 Verrucomicrobiota bacterium
CACCTGGAGGAGTTTTATTTTCTGCTTTGCAGGCAAGCACACAAGCCCGGCAGCCAACACAGCGGCGTGTGTCTATCACCATTCCATAATGATATTTTCTTTTTGTTGGAGTTTCATTTTTTCCTTTTGTATTTACCCTGGATGCAGCGCTTAGCATTCCATTTCCGACAATTGTAGCTGCAAGGGCGCCCGCTCCCATCTTTACCAGTCTGGAAAGAAATTCATCCCTTCCAATACACTGATTTTTCTTTCCTATTTCTCTTATTTCTTCTGCCATAATTTTTTATTTGCTTCTGGTTTATCTTATGTCCCGCAATTTATCCTGAAACCACTTTTACAAATATGTTAATCCAGCTTGAATAAATTCATCTTATATTGCTTAATTTATGTAAACTGGATGTATATATCCAATTTAAATCACCGTCAATGCCTTTTTGGTATCATCTTTCAAGACTTCATATATAGGTCTATTTCATTGTCTTTGAATACCTGACGTTTTTCTATCGGTCTACAAAAATTTTTGCAATTTTTGACTTATCACAACAAAATCTTTTCAAATTTCTTTTTTTTGACACCCATAATTGATTGCTGGAACTCGTTTTATTCTTATTATTTTTCAACAACTTGTATAGATATTTACTTGCTCAATATTATCCTCAGTTTTTTTCAATGGACTTGTAATGAATCGGTTAAAACCAAAATCTCTAAGGATTAAATTTTTGGGGTTGGGAATAAACTTCGTGTTCTGAGGAAATGGCAGGTATTAGGAATTGCATTTATTGTAAAGTATGTTGATTATTATACTTGACAAATAAAATTGTATAAATAAATTTGAAGCGCTATGAAAAGAAATTATTATTAAGTCAATTATTACAATAATGATTAGTTTATTCGCGATTGAAGTGTTTGCGGATGAACGTCGGTTCACTTACGTCTATGAACCTGAAACTTTGCCTGAAGGCGCCCTTGAGTTTGAAAACTGGGTTACATTGCGCAGCCAGAGAAGTAAAAACGTCGGAAAAGATAACTTCAATCGTTGGGAGTTGCGTCAGGAGCTTGAGTATGGGGTTACTGATAATTACACGCTTGCTCTTTATTTGAATGAAAGGGCGGAGTCATACAAAGTTCCATCCACTGGTGCAGACTACTCACAATTCAAATGGAAAGGTGTTTCTATTGAAAACAGGTATAATGTGTTAAATCCAGCCACATATCCGGTTGGATTAACGCTTTATCTTGAGGGCAGATATTCAGGGGAAGAGGCTGAGGTTGAGGAGAAGATAATTCTTGGGCAGAGGCACGGGAACTGGAAATGGGCTTTGAATTTCATTCACGAAACGGAGTGGGAGCATAATCTTCGGGATATTGAGGGGGTTGCAGGGATAAGTTTTGGTGTTTCCAGAGACCTCGGGAAGAGGTGGAGTTTAGGAATAGAAACTTTGTCAGAAACGATATTTCCTGAATACGATAAAGCTACGAGCACTGCTGTCTTTATAGGACCTGCTATCAGCTATCATCAGGAAAAATGGTGGGCTACCTTGACAGTAATGCCGCAAATATACGGCTGGAACAATGATGGGAATCCGGATGGGAATCGTCATCTTGACCTTGTGGAACACGAAAGAGTAAATGTCAGATTAATCATAGGGATTAAT
>JBAMMJ010000015.1:1665-13533 GCA_039793825.1 Verrucomicrobiota bacterium
TATAGCATTTCTGCTGCCTGTTATTTTGACGGGTGCGGATAATGTTTCAATTTCTGATAAAGATATTGAAAAGGCGCGAAAAATATATTTTTCAAAATGCGCCAAGTGTCATAAATTTTACGAGCCAAAAGATTATACGGATGAAGAATGGGATAAATGGATGAAGTCTATGGCGCGTAAATCCAAATTAAAACCGGACCAGGTGGAAATTTTGTCGCGCTTTCTTAAAGAATACAGAAAGGGGACAATTCCGATCAAATAAGGCAGGTTGAGTCTTTAACAATACCTTCATTGTGATATAATAACACCAATGAATGCGCTCGCGCTTAAACATATTTATCTTGAAGGTCCGGCGATGTTAGGAAGATTTTTGATAGGTAAAGGATGGGAGATTCAGGAGATTAATCTTGATAAAGGGGAGTATCCGGAGAAACCGGCTGAAAAGTATGACCTTATTATCGTGTTGGGAGGACCAATGGGGGCTTGCGAAGATGATAAATATCCTTTTTTGAAGAGAGAAACAGAATTTTTAAAACAGGCATTTAAAAAAGATGTGCCGATTGTTGGGATATGTTTAGGGGCGCAGCTTTTAGCAAGGGCACTTGGTTCTTCTGTTTATAAGAACAGCGCTGTTGAAATAGGATGGTATGAAATCAGGTTAACTGATGCTGGTTTAAAAGACCCTATTTTTGACGGGGTTCCGGAGAGGTTTGACGTTTTTCACTGGCACGGCGATACCTTTGATTTACCGGATTGCGCAGAATTATTGGCAAGCTCCAGGCTATGTAAAAATCAGGTTGTGCGTTTTACGGAAAAAGTTTATGGGTTCCAGTGTCACTTTGAGCTGGACGATTCTGCAATCTGCGACTGGATGGTTGGTTATGAGGATGAGCTTCAAGCTTTAAAAGCGACCATAGACCCGGAAAAAATCTTATCAGATACGCGGATCAAATTTTCTTCATATAAAGCCATCTCGGAAAGGCTTTTTGAAAACCTGTTAAAGGTTTTTTATGGCAAGAATTAAGTGTTAATTTGATTTAACCTTCAATACATAGCCCTGAATTTCCGCTGATGGCGATGTGTGCCGATTAAATATTCAGATTCACCGAATGAAGCGGAGCTCCGAATGGATAGTCTAATTCATAAATAATTTAGTATTTTTAAAAATGGAGGAAGAGAGGGATCAGATTCAATTAGCGGAATGGTTTTGTTTAGCGAAAGATAAGATTTTCCATTGCATCGTAACGAGTTTAATCAGGGGCGATTTTGTTAGCAATTTATTTGAATGAGGCAAAAAACCTAATAAAATGTTTGTTATGAATACGCGCGAACATAAACTTTCACGTCGGGATTTTATTTTTTCAACTGCTGCCTTTACTGCAACTGCCGCTTTACTGCGCGCCCAGGAACCGACAGGGGATGTCGCGACCTCGCAAAAAGCGGCGGTTACTGAAAAATCTATTGTTTCCATAGCCAATGGCGACAATCGGCGAAAAAATGCTTACGAGGCTCTGCTTGCCATTGAAGACCAGATAATGCCTAAACTCAAAACTAAAAAATATGTAATTATAAAACCGAACATTGTAAACACGCGAAACCAGCTCGCTTCAACTCACGTAGATTGTTTAAGAGGAATACTTGACTTTCTTGCCCCGCGCTTCAAAGGTCCGGTGGTGATTGCGGAATCCAGCGCCGGGTACACAATTGAAGGATACGAAAATTTTGGGTATGTAAAATTACCGCAGGAGTTCAAACCGATGGAGGTTCAGCTTGTTGATTTGAATGAAGAAGGAAAATACAGGACTCATTGCATTCTTAACGGAGACTTGCACTTGGTTCCGATTCGCCTCGCCGCGCGGCTGTTAGACTCTGATGCGTTTATAATTTGTTCGGCAATTTTAAAGACGCACAACACAGTTGTGGCGACGCTTTCTGTAAAAAATATGGCACTGGGGGCTCCGCTTCACAACGCGCGCAAAGAGACGCAGCGATGGAATGATAAACGGGTTTTTCACGGCGGGGTTCGCCAGACGCACGTTGATATTGCCATCACAGCGCAGCGGCTTCAGCCGTACTGGGGCGCAACCGTCATTGATGGATGGGAGGGTATGGAGGGCAACGGACCGAACAACGGCAAGCCTGTTCAATCAAAAATTGCAATTGCGTCCACAGATTACATCGCAGCCGACCGCGTCGGGGTTGAGGTTATGGGGATTAACCCCGAATGGGTAGGATACCTGAATTTTTGTGCAAATATGAAACTCGGTCAGGCAAATCTGCAAAACATTGAGATTCGCGGCGCGAAGTTATCTGATGTCATCAAAAAATATCAGATGCACGACGATATTGAGCGGGAGCTTAAATGGATGGGACCGATGAAAGAGATTCCTGAAAAACTTGGCTAATATTTAAGGTTAATGGAATTAATTTTCTTTTTAAGATTAAGTTGACTAATTTTAAAAACAATATGCAGAGGATGTCATTTTTAAAGAGGTTTTTGCTGAAAGGCTTGAGCTTGCGGGTTTTATGGATTGCTTTAATTTTTTCGGGAATATGTTGCGACGCTAGCAGGGGGCTGGCGTTTACAGCCGCTGACGCGGATGCGATTCTGGACGCTCATTTAAAGGCGTTTTACAGGGAGAAAGATGGACGCGCGTGGTTTCTGGAATCCACAGACGGCGGCAAGGTTTCTTTCTGGATGCGCGCCGAGCAGATTGAGATGATACTGGATGCTTACGAAAGAACGAAAAATCCGCGGATGCTTGCGCTTTTTACTAACCTGTTCCGGGGATTTATTGCCGACCACGGACGAACCTGGGAACGCAACGAATACAACGACGATATTATGTGGATGGTGATTGCCTGCGCGCGCGGATATTTGCTGTCGGGCAATCCTGAATTTCTCAATGTGGGAAAGGCAAATTTTGACCTTTGTTATAAACGCGCCTATTCAACAAACCTTGGCGGCGGCTTATACTGGAAGACAGATAATCGTTCAAAAAACGCCTGTGTAAATGGACCCGGAGCGATCGCGGCTTTTCTTCTTGGCAGAGCAACCGGCAATCGCCACTATTTTACAATCGCGACAAACCTCTTTCTCTGGGAACGCGACACATTGTTTGATAAAACAACGGGCAGGGTTTACGATAACATAAGCACAAACGGACGCCTTGCCACATTTGCGACTACATACAATCAGGGAACATTCGTCGGCGCGGCAAATTTTCTCGGTTTTACAAACGAGGCGTTTCTTGCCGCAAGTTATATGATGAATCGGATGTGCCGGGATGGGTATTTTCCGGCGGCTGGCGAGAGCGGCGACGGGGGCGGTTTTAATGGGATTGCGGCGCGCTGGATAGCGCGGTTTATGTATGAACGCGGTTTGCAATCTACTTTTGAGTCCTGGCTCCAGAAAAACGCCGACGCAGCGTGGCGCGCCCGGCGGCAATCGGATAACCTCGTCTGGTGCAGATGGCCGCAACCGACGCCCGAAGGACGCCGCTATTCGTGGGGTTGTAGCAGCGCGGTGGTGGTAATGCAAGTCGTGCGTCCGACGGAGTAGATTGTTTTTACCAATTTTTATAAATTTTCTCGTTTTGCGGGGTGTATTTTGTGGTAGGACTGCGGCGGGCTTCTTCGTATTGTTTTTGTTTATCATCATTTTTTGCCCAGCCCAATAATGTGTTAAAGTCGCGCGTATATTGATTTTTGTTTTGTTCCTGCTGCGCTTTTTGTTGCGCCATCTGGGCGAGTTTGTTTCTTAATCGGGCGATATCGTTTCTGACCTGTTCGGCGCGTTGTTTTGCGAGTTCATTGTTTTGTTCAATTTGTTGAATCATATCGTAGCTTGTGGCTGCTTTTTCCAGATGCGCGACGGCGGTTTGGGGTGATTTTTGTTCTTCTAGCGCGGCGCGTTGTTGTTCTCTTTCGCCGAGAGCCATTAGGAGCGGAGGCAATTCTTTTTCAAGCGCTTCAATTTTTGGCGGCGCCTCGGTGTTATTCGGGTTTAGTTCAAGGGCGTTTTCATAATTGTTCAGCGCGTTCATCATTTTTTCGGCTGCGTCTGCCGGGTTTCGTTCTTTTTCCTGTCTTCCCTCGTTTGCGAGTTTATCGCCGTATTTCATTAGAAGATTTTCCAGTTCCTGTTTTGCCTGTTCTCTGCCGGTTTGGGCGGTTTGATTATTTTCATTTAATTGCAGCGCTTCATCATATTTATCAATTGCCTGTTCGTACTTTGAGATTGCGTCCTGCTGGTTCCAGGAAGATTCCTGTTTTGCTTCGGTATGGAGTCGTTGAGCCTCGCGGGTTAAAAGTGAAGAGAGTTTTTCAAGCACCCGTTGTTCGCCATTTTTGGCTTCCTGATTTTGCTCGTTCAGGTTGGAGGCTTCGCGATAATCTGTGAGCGCGTTTTCAAGGTTTTTGATTGCCTGTTCTCGTTCCCATTTCCCGGCGGAGGGATTGTTTACTGTGGAATCGGCTCGTTGTTCCTGTTGCCGGGCGCGTTCGGTAAGTTTTGATGAGAGTTGGGATTCGGTTTGTTTTACGTCGTTTGCGTACTGTTGGTTTTGGGGATCAAGTTCTTTTGCGGTTCGCTGGTGGTCAAGGGCGGCTTCAAGTTTTTCAATGGTTTCTTTTAACGACCTATTATTTATTTCATTCAGCAGTTTGCGGGCTAAAAGGGAGTGCAACTTTGCGAGTTTTTGTTCCACGACCTTTAGATTATGTTTTGTGAGGGTATCTTTCGGCTGGGTTGCGAGGGCGACTTTGTAAGCTTCACGGCTTTGTTCATAAAACGGCAGCGCCTGTTCGGGGGCGGATTGTTCAAGTGGCTCGCCTTTTCTGAAAAAAACGTTTCCGATTTGAGTCCATACTTTTCCTTGAAGTTTTTTGGGCAGCGTGGTTGAGGCAAGTTCCTGCCAGATTTTGTCTGCATCGTCGTAATTTTTCGCGGCGTATTCCGCAACCGCAAGGTCGTAGGCTATCCACGGGTCAGTTGGGTTTTGTTGTAATGTTTTGCGAAGAATCTCTGCGGCTTTTTCTGGCTGGTTTTGTTCCATTAATTTTCGCGCCTCGCTTAAACCGGGACCGCACATCGCATTTATGCAAAAACAAAATGCGCAAATCAAGATTGTGGCGTATTTCATTGGATTACAATTTAGCATTGTTCTGATTATTGGTAAACTTTTTCCGTTCGCTTATAAACGGCTCAAGCAGGAAGATGCAAAGCGAGATTGCCAGCGGTATCTGGAAAAGTTCAATTCTGTCTTTTGATTTTCTAATCTGCACATCGGTTGGGACCATAGAAATGCCACGGCTTGCCACATCCAGCAAACCTTCGCCGTCGTCGCCGAGTCGTATGTAGTATCCCTGGCCGGCGTTTGCTATCTGCTTGAGTACATTTTCATTCAAACGTGTAACAACTTCGGCGCCAAATTCATTTTTTGCAAAGGCAAATCTTCCTTTCTGTCGGTCTGGTATTTTGGCGCCTGTTGTCGTGCCGACGCCGATTGTGAAAATTCTAACCCCTGCTGTCATTGCTTCGCGCGCCGCAGTGATTGCGTCGCCCTGCAACTGTTCGCCGTCGGTAATCAGGATTACTGCTTTACCGGATTTTTTCTTTGGGTCAAATGTTTCTACCGCTTTTTTTATAGCGGCAGCGATGTCGGTTCCGGGTTTTGAGATTGAGCCTGTCTTGAGGGCTTCCACCGAGCGGAGAACCGAGCCGTGGTCAAGGGTTATCGGAGCGATCAAATATGCCTCTCCGGCAAAGGCGACGAGTCCAAATCTATGGTTTGACGGTATTTGCAAAAGTTTCCTTATTGCGTGTTTAGCGGCTGAAATTCTATTTGTTTGCGCGGTGTCTTCTGCATCCATACTTCGGGAGATATCAAGCGCGATTATTACATCGGCTCCGGGGCGTTCAATCTTAACCTCTCGTTGAGCGCCGAGTGGTCGGGCAAGCGCTATTATTAAAAATACAAGACCGATTATGAAAAGGATGTATTTTATTTTGCGGTTTTTATAGTTGACCGAGTTGGTCAATAGTTCAACAAGTTTTGGGGCGACAATGCAGGAGATTTGTTTTGCGCGCGCCTTTGTTGAATAGAAATAGAGCGCCGCCGCTGCGGCTACAATTGCCGGCGCCAGGAGCAAGAGGTATGGATTTTGAAAGCTCATTATGGCAATCTTCTAAAAATCGTATGGCTTAAGGTAAGCTCACCAATCAAAAGTATCAGCCCCGGCAGGGCAAAATAAGCCATTAACTCTTTGTAGGTTCTTTGTTTTCCTTCTGTGAATGTAGCCTTTTCAAGTTGATCGATCTGGTGATAGACGTTTCTCAAGCCCGGATAATCCGAGACCTGAAAAAATTGTCCGCCGGTATATTGCGGGGTTTGAGCCATTTCATTCCAGGAGAGATCAATAGACGCCATATCTTTAAAGTCAACGATCTGGATCACGTGCGTTCTAATGCCCAGCGGCGCGATTGCGCGGGCGACTTCTTCTGGCGACGGACCGTTATTGACCTGTTCGGCGTCGGTAACGACGATAATCACCTTTGTCTGGTTTGTTGCGGGAAGGAGGTGTTCGGCGGCAATCAACATACCGGAGCCCGGCGCGGTGCCGCGTCCGTTCTTTTCTTCTCTTAATCTCTGGATAAGGTAATCGTGGTCAAGCGTGAGCGGGCTGACGAGGTAAGCGTCGGCATCGTATCTTACTATTCCAATTTTGTCGTTTTCGCGAGTCCGCATAAACTCGCAGATTACATCAATTAACGCTTCGGCGCGGGTTACTCGCTTGCCGTTCATAGTAAAATCGCGTTTTTTCATCGTGCTGGAAAAATCAAGAACAAGCATAATATTAATGCCTTTGGCTTCGTAATCGGACATTCCTTTTTCAACCTGCGGTTTGGCGATCGCAAGTATCAGCAACGTTAGCGCAATAAGTCTTGTGTAAAACATTAATTTGCCCGGGGAATTTCTGGTTGTTGAACCGACTGCGCGAAGCAATTCGGAGCTTGAAAAACCGATGGCGGCAACCGACCCCATTTTTCCTTTAAGATAAGCCAATAGTGGTACCAGAAATAATAGCCCGAGCAACTGCCAGTCTTCAAATTTAAATGTTTTAAGTTGTTGTAAAAATTCGTTCATATCTTATCTGCGGAGTTGTATGGGGTTGGTTTTAAGTTGTCATTATGCTCCGGGTTTTCATCGGGCTTTAGAATTTGCGGTTTATGATTTTGAGTGCGTTTGACAAACTCAACCGCGGCGTTGTGTAATTTTTCAAGTTCCTCTCTTTCGGCGTAGGCGAGCGCAAATTTTAAAAAGTCGCAGCAGGCTAAAAAATTTGCGAGCATCTGTTTATCATTCGCTGTGAGGGAATTTGAGTTTTTGGCTTGAATCAAAAATTCTTCTGTTGAACAGAACGGCGCCTGAATTGCAAATTGCCGCTCAATATATCTTCGGATAATGCCTGAGGCGAGAATGGCATACTGGCGAGAAGTTTCGCGGCTCATTTTTTCCCGTAATTTTTCCAGTTCAAGAAGTGCATCTTCGGCGATTTGAGATTCGGTCAACGGTTGCGAGGAGATAGGTTTTGATTTTTGTTTCTTAATAGCCCTGAAAAGCAGGTAAATTAAGACGCAGACGGCAATTATGACAAGATAAAACCAGAGCGGTTTCGGCTCGGTTAGAAACCGTAAATCGTCAATAATTGTTTCGCCGTAATTTTGTCCCATCAAATTGTTATGGATTTAACCTGTGATATCTTGTTTCAAAAAATTTATTAAAAGATTCAAAATAGGGCTTATCTGCTCTGACCTCAATGGTGTCAACGCCGCAATGGCGAAGCGTCTGGCGCATTTTTTCAACGCGTTGGGCGGCATATTTCTGGAAAATATCTCTGACCTTTCTGTCATCTGACTTTAACTGGATTATTTCCCCTGTTTCAACATCTTCAAAAGTTAGCCATCCGATGTCTGGCATTTGCATTTCAATCGGGTCAATTATTGGAACGGCGATTACGTCGTGTTTTTTTGATACCACTTTTAGCGCCCGTTCGTAATCTGTGTCGATGAAATCGGATAGGATAAAGATTACAGCCCTTCTATTGATAGCGTGGTTTAAATGGTTTAAAGCGGTTGAAATGTCGGTGAGTTTGCTTTTGAAATTGTGAGTTAAGATGAGACTTATAATGCCTAGAACGTGCGCCCTGCCTTTTTGTGGGGGCATATATCTCTCTGTTCTATCTGTGAAAAGAAGCAACCCAACGCGGTCGTTATTTGCTATTGCGCTGAAGGCTATCAAGGCTGCGACTTCGGCGGCGAGTTCGCGTTTGCTCTGTGTTATTGAGCCTATTGATGAGGAGGCGCTGCCGTCCACCAGCAGCATCACAGTCAATTCCCGTTCTTCAACATATTTTTTGATATGCGGTATTCCTGTGCGCGCGGTAACATTCCAGTCTATGCGGCGGACATCATCGCCCGGCACATATTCCCGCACTTCGTCAAAGTCAATGCCGCGCCCTTTAAAGACGGAGTGGTATTTGCCTGCCATCAGGTTCTCAACAAGCCTCAATGTTTTTAGTTCAATCAACCTAATTTTTTTTAGCCACTCAACGGGAATCATAATATTATTTAAAGCGGCATAATTATCGTTTTATTAACCATTTTACGGCACGGGCACTTTTTGAAGAACAGTTCTAACGATCTGTTCGCTTGTTATCTGGTCTGCCTCGGCTTCAAAAGTGGTGATAATGCGGTGGCGGAGAACATCTGGCGCAATTGTTTTGACATCCTGTGGCGTAACATAGGCGCGTCCATTTAAGAACGCGCAGGCTTTTGCGGCAAGGTTCAGATAGATGGTTGCTCGCGGCGAGCCGCCGAAGCGAATTTTGCCGTCAAGTTCCGGGATAAATCTTTGCGGCTGACGGGTTGCGAATACGAGCCTGACAATGTAATCGGCAATCTGTTCATCAAGATGAACCTGGTCAACCATTTTTCGCATTTCAAGGATGGCTTCCGGTTCAATCACGGGAGAAAGCGGCGGCGGCGGCGTTGTTCTTGCGGCGAGTCTCATTATTTGCTTTTCTTCATCCTCGTTCGGGTAAGTTACCACGACCTTCAACATAAACCTGTCAACCTGAGCCTCAGGCAGGGCGTAGGTGCCTTCCTGTTCAATCGGGTTTTGGGTGGCAAGGACAAGAAATGGTTGCGGCAGAGGGAAAGTTTCCTCTCCAATTGTTACCTGTCTTTCTTGCATTGCCTCAAGCAGGGCGCTCTGAACTTTTGCCGGGGCGCGGTTGATTTCGTCGGCGAGTATGATATTGGCGAAAATAGGTCCTTTTTTAACGATGTAGGTGCTGTCTTTGGGCACATAAATAAGATTTCCAACAAGGTCGCTCGGTAGAAGGTCGGGTGTGAATTGAATTCGCTGGAATTTTGTTTTTATACACTGAGCAAGCGCGCTGACAGTGGCAGTTTTTGCAAGACCGGGAACGCCTTCAAGCAGAACGTGTCCATTTGCAAGCAAACCGATTAATAGACGGTCAATCATCTCTGTTTGACCGATTATCGCCTTTGCCATCTGATTTTTTATTTCAACAATATGACGATGCGCCTTTTGTATTTCCCGCGATAGTTCTTCAAGTTCTGATTTCATAAACAGGTTATTTGACGGAGTTGAATGGTAATTTCATTCAGAAAAAATTTAATTGTCAAAATTGATATTTCTGGCAACACTTTTTGAAAATGAATCCAAAATTTTCAGTTGTAATTTTAGTGGCGGTGCTTGTTTTGGCCGGGTGCAAGAGCGCGCAGGTTGCGCAAAGACGCGAATCGGATATTGCGCGTCGGATTGAAAAGGAGACCCCGAGCCAGTACGATGCGAGGTTGAGGTGGTGGCGCGAGGCGCGGTTTGGAATGTTTATCCACTGGGGACCTGTTTCAATTAAGGGGACAGAGATCGGCTGGTCGCGCGGCGCGCAGGTGCCAACTGAAGAATACGACAAACTATATTTATCGTTTAATCCAACGAACTTTAATGCCAATCTGTGGGCAAAAATTGCGCGCGACGCAGGTATGAAATATATGGTTTTGACTTCAAAACACCACGACGGGTTCTGTCTGTGGGATAGCAAATACACCGATTATGACATAATGAGCACGCCATTTGGCAGGGATGTGGTAAAGGAGCTTGCCGCGGCGTGTAAACGTTACGGGGTTGTTTTTTGCTTATACCACTCAATCTGCGATTGGTATCACCCTGATTACCCGCTTGGCAGTCCGGGCGGCAGGACGCAAAAACCAAATCCGAATATGGACAGTTATAATAAATACCTTACAAATCAACTTGCCGAATTGTTAACAAAATACGGAAGGATTGGCGTGCTCTGGTTTGATGGCGATTGGGAAAAACCGTGGTCTCAAGAGCGCGGAATTGAATTATACAAAACTGTGCGCCGATTGCAGCCGGATATTATCGTAAATAACAGAGTGGGAGTTGGACGCCAGGGAATGGCTGGGACTACGGCGGCGGGGAAATTCGGAGGCGACTTTGACACCCCCGAGCAGCGGATCGGGAATTTTCAGTTAGACCGACCGTGGGAATCCTGCATAACAATCTGTCAACAATGGGCGTGGAAGCCAAACGATAGGTTAAAATCGCTAAAAGAATGTATTCAAACACTTGTCAGATGCGCCGGCGGCGACGGCAATCTGCTGTTGAATGTCGGTCCTATGCCAGACGGCGAAATTGAAGACCGTCAGGTTGAACGACTACTACAGATTGGAGAGTGGTTGAAGAAATACGGAGATACAATCTACAAAACTCGCGGCGGACCGTATGTGACGACATCCGACATAGCCAGCACGCGGACGGGAAATAAAATTTATATCCACGTGTTCAGATGGGGGGAAGATGAATACCTGCGGTTGCCGCCGCTTCCAGCCACAATTAAAAAGGCAAAATTATTAACCGGCGGCAGAATGAGTTTTTACCAGACCGTTGAGTTTGTTGAGCTGTTTGTGCCGGAAATTTTTAGAGACGAGATTGACACAATAATTGAGCTGGATTTAAAGAGCCCGGCCATAGAGGTCCCGCCCATTAAATTAACTTCCACTTCGCTTACCACAGGGAAAACGGCAAAGGCTTCTAATGTCTATAGAAATATGGGAGAGTTTGCGCCTGCAAAGGCTGTTGACGGCGACCCGGATACCCGCTGGGCGACCGACGGCGGCACCAAAAACGCGTGGCTGGAGGTTGATCTGGGCGAGCCGACAGTTTTTAATTATGTTGCTATAAACGAAGCCTACGCCGGGCGCGTCTCGGAGTTTGAGTTAAAATATTTTGAAAACGGGGCTTGGAAAACATTCTTAAAAGGAAAACGACTTGGAGAGAGATTTGAAGCGTCATTTCCAAAAATTAAAGCGCAGCTTGTGAGACTTGAAATTCTCAAGGCGACCGACGGACCGACGATATCAGAGTTCCAGCTTTTTTTGAGAAAATAGAGATAACCTTGCGTTTGGTCTGTTGAGGCTTCTTTTTTTGCAGGGAATTGTGTGAGATTTATTTATCATTTTATTCTTTCGCTTGCCTTTCTCCCATAGACCTGATGATAAGCGCGGCAGAACGGGCATAACTTCGTTTCAACCATTGAAACTATTTTAAAAGCGATTCCGTATTGGTGTTTTCTCGCCCTGTTGCATAGCGGGCAGAAAAGACAGACGCGGGCTAAAATCTGATAGAACTTTTCAGCATTGGATTTCATAAACAAAATTTAATATGTTTCAGGCACAATTGCGATCAATATTAAAAAGCCGCGTTAATTTTTTAAAGAAGGATTCCGAGATGTTCGGCAGAGGAGAATTTTTAT
>JBAMMJ010000016.1:0-13510 GCA_039793825.1 Verrucomicrobiota bacterium
ACAAAATGGTTTTTCTCTGTGAATCTCTGTGTTTCTCTGTGGTTTATTTATTTTTCACCACCGAGGACGCGGAGAAACGGAGAGGAATCGTATTCAGTCAACCAGTCCACAGTATCGTAACCCTTTCAAAAATGAGGTTGTATTTTGACCGATTATGGAATCAATCGTTGAGTTCAATGTTAATGATTCAGGGTTGCGTTTTTATCCAATCACTTTTTTGCGTTTGCCATATAATAGAGAACCGGAACAGCCATTCGCGATATCAGCAGCGATGCAACTTCGCCAGCCATCAGCGATATGGCGAGTCCCTGAAATATAGGGTCAAAAAGTATTACCCCAGCCCCAACCACGACAGCCATCGCCGTCAAAAGCATTGGACGAAACCGCACCGCGCCGGCGTCAACAACCGCCTCGGCAAGCGGCATTCCCTGCGAAAGCCGCAGTTCTATAAAATCAACAAGGATTATTGAGTTTCTTACCACAATCCCGGCGCCAGCCATAAAACCTATCATTGAAGTTGCGGTAAAAAACGCGTGCAGCGCCCCGTGAGCCGGGAGTATCCCGATTAACGAAAACGGTATTGCAGCCATCACTATAAGCGGAGTGAGAAACGACCTGAACCATCCAACCATAAGAATGAATATGAGTATAAGAACCGCCCCAAAGGCAAGCCCAAGGTCGCGAAACACCTCAATGGTGATCTGCCATTCGCCATCCCATTTTATAGCAGGTTTTATATCGGTGAATGGCAAAACCGCATTGTAAATCTCAATCCGCGAATCGGTGAAACCGAACTGTTTCAGATCAAGCTTTTTAAGCGCCTTATTCATTGCAATAATCGCATAAACCGGACTTTCAGCCTCGCCGGCAACATCACCGATTACATAAGTCACCGGCATAAGGTTTTTGTGATAGATGCTTTTGTCGGCAATTGTTCGTTCAATTGTCACAAGCTCGCGCAGCGGCACGAGCGGGGAACTGGGTTCAACGCCCGGTTCCGGCAGGGCATTTGCGTCGCCGGCGCGCACCCGTAGCGCAAGCAATTCTTCAGGGGTTGTTCTTGCCGAAAGCGGCAATCGCAGTACCAGATTGACATCCTCTTTTTCTCTCGGCTGATGCACCAGGTCTATAGCAACTCCGCCAACCGCTATCTTCAAGGTCTGAGATATTGTTTCGGCGCTTATGCCGTGCAGAGCGGCTTTCTCTTTGTCTATGACAAAACGCGTTTTTGGCTGGTCGGCTTCAATATACCAGTCAACATCCACCACACCGGGGGTGGACTTGAATATATCAATCACCTTTCTGGCAAGTGCAAGGCGCGTTTCTTCATCCGGTCCATAAATCTCCGCAACCAACGTTTGAATTACCGGAGGTCCGGGTGGAACCTCGGCAACCGCTATGCGGGCGCCATATTTTGCCGCAATTGCGGCTACCCTTGGACGCACCCGTTTTGCAATGTCATGGCTCTGCGCTTTTCTCTGGTGTTTGTTTACAAGATTAACCTGAATGTCCGCAATGTTCGCGCCTCGCCGCATATAATAGTGTCTAACAAGTCCGTTGAAGTTAAACGGGGCGGAAACACCGGCATAAATTTGATAGTCTGTTACTTCAGGTTCAACTCTAACCGCAGCGGCTATTTCGCGGGCGACTCTGGCAGTCTCTTCAAGGGCGCTGCCTTCTGGCATATTCAGTATTATCTGGAACTCGCTCTTGTTATCAAAAGGCAACATTTTCACTTTTACCCAGCCAATCCCCACAAGCGCCATTGCGCCAATCAACAGTATGATTATCCCGGAAAGAAATCCATATCTTAATAGGCGATGCGAGATCAGCGGTTGCATAAATCGGCGATAAAGCCGTGTTAAAAAGTCTTCCTCATGAGATATATCTACTTTTAACTCTTTAGACTCTTTGCCGTTTTCATCCTCTACTTCTTCTGTCTGCAGATTATCGTGTTTTAAAATCCTTATTGCCGCCCAGGGCGTTACAATAAACGCAATTCCAAGAGAGAAGAACATCGCGGCGCTTGACCCTGTCGGAATCGGGCGCATATACGGTCCCATAAGCCCCCCGACGAATGCCATCGGCAACACGGCAAATATCACCGCAAAAGTGGCAAGTATGGTCGGGTTTCCCACCTCATTCACCGCCTCCACCGCAATCTCGGTAATAGATTTTTTTGAGCCGATCTTCTTATGATGATGAAAATGTCGCACTATGTTTTCCACCACAACAATTGCGTCATCAACCAGAATACCGATAGAAAATATCAGGGCAAACAGGGTTATTCTATTCAATGTGTAGCCGTATAAGTAAAACATCAATAACGTAAGCGCAAGTGTGGATGGAATTGCTATGGCAACTATTATGGATTCTCTCCAGCCCAGCGTGAAGAGTATAAGCAAAGAGACGCTCACTATGGCAATAGCCATATGAAACAACAGCTCATTTGATTTTTCCGACGCAGTTTCTCCATAGTGACGGGTGATTGAAACTTCAACACCAGGCGGAATCATATAGCCTTTTAAATTATCCACCTTTTCCAGCACCCGGTTAGCAACATCAATTGCGTTTGCCCCGGGTCTCTTTGCGATGCTGAGACTAACCGCAGGCTGTTCTTCGGCAGATTCGGCGCGCGCCGAGCCATAACCGAAAAAGACATATTGAGACGGCTCTTCTGCGCCCTCCACAATCTCCGCAACATCTCGCAGGTAAACTGGCTTTCCGGCATAAACGCCAACAACAACCTGTCCAACCTCTTTTGCGCTGGTTAAAAAGGCGCCGGTCTCAACAACAACCTCTTTGTTGTTGCTTGTCAGACCGCCGGCAATGTGTTGACGATTTGCCTGCTGAATCATCGGCACAATGCCAGCCGGGCTAAGATTCCTTGACGCAAGGCGGGCAGGGTCAAGCAGAACCCGAACCTGCTTTCTATAGCCTCCGATGATTGTCGTTTCAGCTACAAGCGGAATCTGTTTTACCGCATCATCAACCTGAGCCGCAATCCGCCGCAATGTCAGGTGGTCATAGTTCTTGCTGTGAAAGGTCAGAACAAGTATCGGAACATCATCAATTGTCCTTGGTTTTATCAACGGAAAAGAGACGCCGACAGGTATTTTATCGTAGTTTGCCTGAAGTTTCTGGTTAATCCTGACTATACTTTTTTCCAGGTCCTGCCCGACTTTGAACCTTACTATAACAAGTGCCTGTTCAGATTGCGATGTTGAGTAGATATATTCAACATCCGGTATCTCCCAGAGCAGTTTTTCCATCGGTCGCGTTGCCCGTTCTTCAACCTCTTTTGCCGACGCGCCGGGCATTGAAACCAGAATGTCTATCATCGGCACCTTAATCTGCGGCTCCTCTTCTCTTGGCAGCATATAGGTTGCAAAGAGCCCCAGAAGCACGGAGGTGATGATTATCAGCGGCGTGAGTTTGGAATCTATGAACGAACGGGCAATTTTCCCGGCGATCCCAAATTGCAATGCGTGAGGTTTATGATGATGGCTTTGCATAAGATAGAAAGCGTTTTTATTGTTCAACTATTATTGGTTGACCATCCTTGAGCCGCGCAACCGGTTCAACAATAACCTGTTCGTTCGGCTCTATTCCAGATAAAACCTCAACCTCATTGCCAACCCGTTCTCCGGTCTTCACAAGCCGCATACGGGCTACATTCGTTTCCACAACAAAGCCAATCTCAAGTTGTCCGCGAATAACAATCGCCTGAACGGGAACCCGCAACGCGCTGTTCTGACTAACAGGAATCCTTAATCTCCCAAACTGACCTGACCGCAATCCGGCTTGTTGCGGTAAATCAAGTTTAACAAGAAATGTCCTTGTGTTCGGGTCTGCCACCGGCGCAATCTCGCTAACCACGCCTTCTATCTCATCCTTCAACGAGGGTATTGAGATTCGGTATTTATTGCCCAGTTTTATAACATCATACAATGCTTCAGGCACGTTGGCTTCAAATCTGAGCCGTTGCGGGTCCTCAATTTCAAGGATCGGTTTTCCCGGATAGGCAAGGTCGCCCACATCGGCTATTTTCCTTGTAATCACTCCATTAAATGGCGCCGTAACATCAATGTAACCGAGCATTGTTTGCGCTTCTTTTAACGCCGCTTCGGCAACCTTGTATTGAGCCACGCGAGCGTCATATTCAATCTGAGTGACACTGCCGGATTCCAACAACGCCGTGTAACGTTTAAGGTCGCTTGCAGCCTGGTCATAAAGAGCCTTTGCCTGTTCTAACTTTGCCTGAATTTCTCGTGCGTCAAGTTTTGCAAGCAATTCCCCAGCCTTTACAGTTTGACCGGGCGCAACAAGAAGACTCTCAATCTTTCCGCTGACTTTGGCTTCAATTACCGCGCTGGTCTTTGCCCGGACTGTTCCAACCACTATTTCATAAGCCTGCCGTTGCTTTGAGCTGATGGTAACTGTCTTTACTTTAATTGGTTCAGCCATCGGTTCGGCGGCGCGACGTTGATGCTCTTCTTTTTTCATACATCCGCCCAGCAGTGTCCCAACAATCAGAGCCGCAACCAGTACCGCTGTTTTATATCTCTGTTTTCTATTTTCGCTATTATTCATACTTTTTGAGCAATTCTAACTTATCCTTTACTTATCTGAACCGTTAAGCGGTTAA
The DNA here is from genome assembly GCA_039793825.1 of Verrucomicrobiota bacterium. Taxonomy (GTDB): domain Bacteria; phylum Verrucomicrobiota; class Verrucomicrobiia; order Limisphaerales; family JAKPVM01; genus JAKPVM01. The sequence continues at coordinate 4,649 of JBAMMJ010000016.1, forward strand.
AGGTTACATTTTCTATTTGGCAGCAGAGATTTCCCCAACAACCTGTGGCTTTATAAAATAGATCAAAATAGCGCCCGGTATAAACAGAACAGCCGGATAGATAAAGGCGATTTTTTGACCAAAAGTAGTCCACAAAGCGCCAACAATAAAACTTGAGAAAAAGTCGCCAATACCGTTGATTGTCGCAAGCGAGCCAAACGCCATTCCGTGATTTGATTTATCCACAAGTTCGGCGCAAAACGAGTCTTCAAGCGTTTCTTCCATAGCCACATAAACGCCGCTCAATACAAAAACCAGCCCCAGCAATGGTAGATTCAACGGAAAAATGGCAATCATCAATACCATAACAGCCCCGAGCCCGTATCCGATTGACAACAAAAGGTTTTTTCTGAACCTGTCGGCAAGATAGCCTGTTATCATTGAAAACGTTGCATAGACCGCGTTTCTTATCAAATATAGCGCCGTGGCGTATGTGGCGGCACGTTCCGGAGACATCGTTTCTTTTAACGCACCAACGGCAAGCAAAATCAACAACGTAGGCGCAAAATCGCCCATCCCGAAGAGAAAGACCGCTGCGAGAAATTTTTTGAATTGTTTCGGAAGCGATGTTATCCCGTGAAAAAACGAAACATAGGCAACCGGTTTTCTCTCCTTTTCTTTTACCAGAAACCCGATTGCCGCAGCTGCGAGGATTCCGGGAATAAGGGTTATTGCAAATAATGACGGATAGTGGAAATGCAATAATTGAAGCAGCATAAAGGCTGTTGCCGGTCCTGCAATCGCGCCGAATGTATCCATCATCCGCTCAAAGCCAAACGCCCTCCCGTAGGTTTGCGGAGTCACAGCGGCGGCAAGCAGAGCCTTGCGAACCGGCGTTCTCACACCCCTGCCGAACCAGGCAACGGCGCGGGCAATCAAAACATGCCACGCAGCCGAGGCAAGCCCGAACGAAGCCGTGCCCAGAGCGGTTACAAGATAACCAATAACCGCCACCGGCTTTCGCCTCTGTAACCTATCGGTGTAATAACCGGAGGCAAGTTTCGCAAAACTTGATAAACCATCCGAAACCCCTTCAATTAGCCCGAGCCACATTGCAGCAACGCCCAGCGTCGCAAGAAACGCCGGCAGAACAGTCGTGGCTGTCTCGTGCGCCCAGTCGCTCAATAGCGACGCCACACCTATTCCCAGAACAGTTGAATTGAGCCATCCAAAAGGGCGACTGCCGCCGTTTTTAGTATTATCCGCCATTTTTAACACAGACTGATTTATAGCTTACTCGTATGGTTTCAGGATTGCAGGTTTAATTTTATCCGGCTGTGGATCGTATTCGTTGTCGGCTTCAAGCAGCCAGACTTTCCTATCCTTGTAATAACCTATTAAGTTTTTGTTTTTATCACCTCCCATATCTCGCGCCCAAACTACTTTTTGCCCGTCAATATCGGCGCTATTATGAACCCAATCGTTGTGAACAGATTGATGCTCTCCGTATCTGACAAAAATGAGATGCTTTCCACCGTCGCTTTCCAGCTTCTTTATTATCTGAACCCGCTGCCAATCCCAGTCGCGCCTGGAATACTCCCACTTTCTTGTCTTTAACCAGAGCGCTGTCTGAATTGCGCAAAGCGCAAGCGCCGCAATAACTATGGCAACACCGAGCGGACGGTTGCAGCACTTCCAGAGTTTTAATCGTCTAAAACCTTCAACAACAAGGCAAAAAAACAGCGCCCCCGCCGGCGCCGCATATCTGTCCCACATCCAGGTTTCTATTGCAATTGCTACCGTAAAGATTAGAAATCCAGCAAGTGGAAACAGCGCCGTTCCCCTTCGTCTAAACATAAACGGCAGCGTAAAAAACGGTATCACAAGCGCCCAGTTCCACAAATATCCTTTTGCGAGTCGTTTGTATTTGGTCGCTGTTTCTTTAAGGAATCCTCGCAATGTTTGTTGTCGTTTGTATTCCTCAAAGGCGTATTCCACAAAGTGTTTTTTAATAAACTCGTGATTGTAATTCGGGATTGGTCGCGGCTTTTGGATTAATAGAAACGGTGCCACCGCATATTGTTCCTCGTAGACCATATAAGGCATCTTTGTCGGGCTGCCGGTTATTCTCCAGTTGTAATAACCCTGCCAGCAAAAATAAATCAGTAGAACTAAACCCGACGGGATGTAAAGCCGCGCAATTGTTTGCGAATTAAACAAACATCCAATCTTTATAAAATGATAGCCTATCATTCCGGCGCAGATTGCCGTTAAAATGAGCCCCTCAAATGGTCGGCTCAGCGCAAGGACTACCATTCCGCACGCCAGAACAATAGCGGTTTTAATCTCTACCTCTTTTAAAAGACGTCCTGTTGCCCCAAAGACCAGCGCCCCGCCAAACATACCCTCCGAACCGCCCCAATAAACCTGGCTCCATTTTAAAATTACAGGATGAAACATCGCAAGAAGCCCGCCAAAAACAGCCCACTTTGCTCTCATCCAGCCAAAGAGCGCCCAGCAGATTGCTCCAGACGCAAGCGCACCGGCAAGCCAGGAACCAACAATCGGTTTGTTAAACACCATCTGACCGATGGCAAACATCATCCCCTGCGCAGGTGGATATTTTGAAACATACGCAGGATATGAAAGCGTGTGAATTGCCTCAAAAAATTCCCAGTATTTGTGCGGAGGATTGGAGAGCCTGCCTCGCGCAAAGGTATCAGCCGCCAGAAGATTCGCAAATTCATCGTGAATATGCGGAGGCGATTCCCCTATTATGAGAGCAATTGACGCATTCAAAATAAACGAAAGCGCAAAAATAACAACGACCGCGCGTGTTTGAGATTTACCGATAAATAAAAGAATTCTTTCAATTAACCTGTTCCAGATTATTTTGAAAAGCTCAATCCTCCAGATAACAAGCGCGATAAACGTTAAAAACCCTGATAATAATATATATTTCATAATCCTTGCTCCAACGCCTTTTCATACGCCTCGTTGATCAAATAGTCCGTGCCAAGCGCCTCTTTTAGCGGGTCGGCTAATTCTTCGCAAAATCCATAATGGAGATGGCGTCTCCAGCCCTCGGCGTATTTGAATCTTCCGGACATCCTGCCAACATCAAGCGCGTATTGCTCCATCGTGTCCAGATACAAATCCATCTTTTGAGTGGAATCAAGCCATTGCCGCTGGCTTTTGTGCTGGGCAAGCGCTGCTCGTTTTAAATCCTGAACTTCTGTGGTATTGACGAATGCCCCGGGTATAACCCTTCGCCGCAGCTGGTCTCTCAAGCCGTTTGGCATACAATGGTAAATGGTGACATCGTCGTTTATCATCTTGCGGGGCGGTATAACTCTGTAATTCGGCGCCCCGCGGACAAACGCCGCCGTTACAACAAGTCGGCAGGTGTTTGTATGGTCTTCCATATAATCCTGCGGCGGATGCGTAAGGATGACGCGCGGTCTAACCTCCCGTATGATAGAAGCAAGACGACGGATCAACCTTTGTTCGTAAAATATTTCCAGATCGTCAACCAGACTCTCGTGATAAATAGCGCCGATCAGTTTTGCACCATTGATTGCCTCCTGACGCCTGATTTTGCGCAGCTTTGCATCTGAATAAACCTGACTCCCGCAGGAGCCGTTTGCAACATTCATATAGTGGCATTCCCACCCGGCTCGCCTCAGCAAGATAAGCGTGCCTGCCATCATAAACTCTATATCATCAGGGTGCGCTCCGATCGCAAAAACAATTTTTTTATTATTCATACATAGACGACACTATTTTGTGGGAGAATAATCAGTCGGAATCATATAAACAGATTTTACCCCACCTGGAGCGGTAAGCGGTCCACCCGCCTTTGATTCAGATTCCTTGCGCGCCGCAATCCAATCCGGGTCGGTTCGGAAAGCATTCCAGGAATCTTCCGCAGCCTTGCGGTCTTTGTGAATCAATATGTAGATAAGAGTATCTTCAGAGCCCTTTTGTCCAGGTAAAAGCGTCCAGTATCCGAAGTTTGTCATCCTGTGTTTTTCAAAGAGCTTTAATGTGTGATTTTTAAATCGGGCTTTTAAATCTTCAAGTTTCCCCGGCGCTGCCGTGTAAGTGCGCAGTTCAAATAGCCGCGGAGGTTCGGCTTTAACCGGTTTTATCTGTGGCGAAAAATCGGTTGGAATCAAAAAGTACGATTCCACTTTTTCAACCAACCTTCCATTGGCTTCGCTTGCCTTGAATGCAGCCTGCCATTCGGGGTCGCTCATAAACGCCTTCCAGGACCTCTCCCGCGCCTCTTTGTTCGGATAGGCAAGTATATAGATCAATTTCCGCTCCGGATTATCAACAGGCGTCCAGTAACCGATATTTACCATTCCGTGTTTCTCAAACAGTTTGCAGGTGTGCTCGCGGAATCTGTTATGCAGGTTTTCAAGTTTGCCTTCGGCGGCATAGTAAACCCGCATCTCGTATAACATCGGTTGTTTGGTTTCCTGAGCCGCTTTCAGAAACATAGATGAAATAAGGAATATCAATCCCGCTGCCGTAGCAATTACTCTTTTCATAAATTTGTTAGCTCTGTTGAGTTTTGTAATAAGAATACCTTTTAAATTTCCTTACGGTCAAGCGGTAATAGAAATTCTAAACTCCAAATTATAGCGGTGATTAGAGATTAAATCCATTTTTCACCTTCACACAGTCTGTAATTGTAATAGAATTCAAAACCAATCCCGGATAAGTTCATAATTAGTACCACTACGTTTTTTATACTGATGTAAAACCCCTGATAAGCGCTACTGGCGCTTTTCTATAATGCCCAAGAGATTCCCGAAGATTGGCAATTTTCCCCTATTTGCTGGGGATATACACCCAATCAGGCAATGTTCAAGACCCTGGCATAAACTGTAATATATTGTAAATCAACGTGTTATATAGTTGCGTCCGTAATGGCATAACTATTGCTCAATAATGATTACAGGTATGTTAGAAGATGGTTCTGGCAACCTGAAAAACAAAATAACAACTAACAACAAGCGGCATATGAAAAAACTAATATTACTTGCAGTAATGGGGCTTGCATTAGCAGGCTATACGGTATTGGCGCAGGATGATGGCACTGGAAGCGGCGACAATGGCGGCACACCACCTCCGCCTGAGGTTCAACCGCCTGCACCGCCTGAACCGGGAACACCTCCACCGCCTCCGACCGATGGAATGCGTCATCGTCCGGGCAAAATCATTCTGCCTCCTTTGCCACCCAGACCCGAACCGCCCGGCAGACCGGGAATGGAACCACCTATACGTCCTGAATTGCCACAGGAAATAAAAGACCTGATCTCTCAATTTGAACAGGCAAAGCAGGATTTCCTCGCGGCGCAGAAAGACTTGCTTGAACAGCTGAAGAATGCCACCACTGACGAAGAACGCGCTCAAATCCGCGAGCAACTTAAAGCTCAACGCGAAGCCTGGATGGAGCAGACAAAAGAACTCCGGCAACAGATTCGTGAGGCTCTGAAAGAATTGCGGGACAAGATTCCGACCCGTCAAGAGGTACTTGATAGAGTTCGTGAGCAGCAGAATTCTCGTCCACGTCGTGGCGACGATACCCAGCAATAAATAGCATCCGACTCAATAATCCAACAAGCAGGTCGCCAAAATAAGTAGGGTGGACATAAAGGGGAAGAGAACCTAAAATACGGGTCAGACGGTAAAAGCCGTCTGACCTTTTGTTTTTATTTATGGGCTCAAAAATATTATCAAAGGGTTTGTTGTTTTTTGTTGCGACGAGCGCGATATTGAATCTTGTAGCCCAAAATCCATCTCATAAAGCCGTCACAAATTCTTTTGATATATACACAAACCTTAACCAGTTGCTTGAACGCGACTTTCAAAAGTATCTCAAGCCAGCGGTATGGGATTCATCAGCCACTATCACATCAGGCGCTGGTTACAGGGACAACATTACATTGAGTCATTACCAGATTCAGGAGAGCCCGTTTGTACAGAATTCGCTTGAATTAAGTCTTTACAGAGTTGCAACAAAAGGTCCGCAACTGGTCTTTTTTTTGACAGCCGACGACCTGCGGTATTTAAAGGAAACCTCTATTGACAAAGAACAGACCTTGTTCGGAATGGCGCAGTTCAAACAGCGGTTTGATTCGGGGTTACAACCCGGTTTTACTGCTCAATATATCTATCAGGATAGAGTCATTGACCTATCAGGCGACCCTCTCACTATAAGCGCGCTCCACATTGTCAGCCACACCTTTATTACTAAACCGTCGCTGCGCTACGACTTTGGATATCAGGCGGGAAAATCCCGAAAAAATTGGCTCTGGGCAGAATTGGAATTTCCTGTAACCCGCCAGGATTACGATTCTCCCCTTGACGATTATTTTGAGTTCGGTCCAAGACTTACATCTGGGTTAAATTATAAATCAAAGCCAAAACAGAAAAGTTATTCAGATGTATTTATCTCTTTTGAGTATAATAAAAGGGCTTATGATAATATGATGAAGACAGATGAAATCGGAACCAGATTGCCTGGAACTCATCTTGAATACAATCAATTAAAACTTCAACTCGGATGGCACCATTATCTGGATGAGAAATGTCTTTGGCGTGTATATAGCAAAGTTGGTTATATGAGGAATATTGACAACGGGTCAGGGTATTATGATTATGACAGATACACATTGAGCGAACAGTTGCGCTATAGGGATATTAATTGGGAGGGAAGGGTTGAATTGAAGGTCTCGCTTTATGACTATGACAGGCAGCCGATTGCTTACAACAGTTCTACATTTCGGCGGAGTTCAAGCGTCACACTGAATTTGCACCTTGAAAGAAAAATAATTAAAAAGGCAAAACTATTTGGCGAGTTTGAACACGAGCGAAACAATTCTACCCTAACGGCAGAGGCTTATCAGGTCAACACCGTCAACGGCGGGTTGATTATAGAATTCTAATCCGATGATAATTGATTAAAATAACATATCAATGGAGCCGCGCTTTAAAAAAGAATCTTTAAAACGAGTTGCGCCGATTTTATCGGTGATATTATCGGTAGCCGTGCTCGGAGCGACGGTGTTTTTAGCAAGGCTAAAACTCGGCAACTCAATCCGCGACCAGATCATAAATCGCGATGCGGAGGTCCTGTATTCGGCGGTCTGTTTATTAAGAGACAGTTCTGGCGAACAGATTGTTAATATTAACGACCCCGCCGACCAGCTCACTCTGATTTTGAGGGCATCAAACCTTCGGGGCGTTATCGCAGTGCGATTGTTTGATAGCAATGGGAAATTCATTACCGCTCTGCCCGTCAACGTTAAAGAAGGCATACTTGAAGAAAAAGACCTGAACCTGTTAAAAACGCTCAAACCGGGTTCTCATTTCTACAAAGAGTTGCAACTGAAAGACTTGTTTTATTATCTGCCTGATTCTTATGCAGGAAAGTCAGATGCCCAGCCCGTATTGGTTGTAAATATTCCTCTCCACCCAAAAGCCGAAACCAATCTTACGGCTGTTGCGCAGTTTTTTATTGAAGGCTCCGGCATCGCAGGCGAGTTCGCTTTTTTAGAGAAAAACCTGAATATACAGGCGCTTCTGGCGTTTGGAATTGGAACAATCCTGATCGTTACAGGTCTCGGTTATGCCTTTTACAAATTAGAACAAACAACCAAAGACCTGCGCCGCGCAAATCAGGAACTGGCTATGGCTGCCAGAACCTCCGCAATCGGCGCAATCACAGCTCATTTAATCCACGGCTTAAAAAGTCCGCTCACAGGACTTGAATTGCTCGCGTCCGATAAATCCGCCGCTAACGGCGAAACAAAAGGACTGGACTCCAGCCAGGCTCTCCAATCTATTCACCGCATCAAATCAATGATAAACGAGGTGGTAAATTTATTGAGAGAAGAGAGCGCGGCGATTGAATACGAAATCACAACCGACGAATTGCGCCAGATGGTTGAAAACAAAACAGCCGCGCTCGCAAAAGAAAAAGGAGTTATATTTCAAATTGAATCAAGCGCAAAGGCTGACCTTTCAAACCGCGCGGCAAGTCTGGTTTGCCTGATATTGACTAATCTTATTGAAAATGCGATACACGCAACCCCGCCCGGAAAGCGAGTAAAATTGACAATATCAATCAAAAACGGCGCGCTTGTGTGCGAGGTTTCCGATGAAGGATGTGGACTGCCGGAAAAGGTCCTAAAAAACTTGTTTATGCCCTGCCACTCAACAAAACCAGGCGGCAGCGGAATTGGTCTTGCAATTTCAAAACATCTGGCTAACCATTTAGGCGCTTCACTAAAATTAAAATCCAGTTCATCGGCAGGAACCTCTTTTGAACTCGTTGTTCCAATCCCTTCACAAAAGGTAATTAATTAATAAACAGCGACTTGCATTTAAGGATATTGTTCCCAGTCCCGAAGATTATCAGCAGAATTCGCGCAATCTAAAAATCTCCATTTTTGTGATGGTTCGCTCTATCGCCGCGTTTCAAAAAATATGGAGTGCGGTGTTAAGTGAGCAGACGCGAACGCAACACCGCTTTGTGAGGTTAGATAACTACTTGCCTTTGGAAAAAACACAAACCCATCAAATTAAATTCCTGTTTTTGTTTTACCATCTGTTCCTCTGATTATTTCACATCTAACATCAGATAACCCCTAACCTACAAAAAAACGCACAATCAACAAATTAAATTCCTGTTTTTGTTTTGGTATTTATTCCTTTGATTGTTTTTCATCTTATGTTGATAAACAATACAGAATCTGTAATTACACTACTTTTTAGTTTTAGTATTTATTCCTTTGATTATCTGACATCTGTTATCACAAAGCGGCGTCGCGGCTATATTCATAGCCTTGCCGCCGCACTCCATAGCCT
>JBAMMJ010000017.1:0-666 GCA_039793825.1 Verrucomicrobiota bacterium
TATTGTTGGTGTTATCCAAGAAGCCGGCAGGCACGATTTCATTGAGGAGATTTACGGCGGGCTCAATGGTATCTATGGCATTTTGAATGAGGATTTGATAGATATCAACGATGAGAAAGCAAGAACAATAGAGATGCTAAAATACACTCCTGCGGCTGCTTTAGGGACCTGCAGATATAAAATTGACTTCAAAAAGAAGCCCGAAAAAGCCGCTAAAGATATGGAGCGGTTGTTCCAGATTTTTCAGGCGCATAATATAAGATATTTCTTTTACGCAGGCGGCAACGATTCACAGGATACCTCTTTAAAAATACATCAAGAAGCCCTCAAGCGCGGATATGAAATGCGCGTGATTGGTATTCCTAAAACAATTGATAACGACCTGCCACACACGGATTATTGCCCCGGTTATGGTTCGGTGATAAAATACGACGCCACAACTGTGATGGAGGTGGGGATTGATGTTGGCAGTATGGCTACTGACGATGGGTCTTGTTGCATCATTGAGGTAATGGGGCGTTCAGCCGGATGGATTGCAGCCGGCACGGCGCTTGCAAAAAGAAAGCCAGAAGACCCCCCTCATATCATACTTTTACCGGAGATTGTTTTTGACGAAGAAAAATTCCTCGCCAAAGTCAAAGAGGTCGTTTCTCAATATAAATACTG
>JBAMMJ010000017.1:676-11697 GCA_039793825.1 Verrucomicrobiota bacterium
CTGCATTGTGGTGGCTGGAGAAGGGATTAAAGATGCCTCTGGCAATGAAATAGGCGCAAATGCAAATGTTGTTGACGCATTCGGTCACAAATTGTTAAGTGGCGCCGCAGATAGACTTGCCGACATAGTCCAGAACAAGTTGGGCACAAAGACCCGCACGGTAAAACTTGGCTATGCTCAACGAGCAGCCGGACATATGGCAAGCCTGACGGATATAAACAATGCGGTTATGGTCGGCGCGGCGGCAGTTCAGGCTGCTGTGGAAGGCAAAAGCGGGTTTATGGTAAAAATAATCCGCAATGTTAAAACCGATGAAAATGGAAAGCAAACCATTGAGTGGACTACCGGTTTGCAACCGTTAGAGGATATTGCGAATGCCGAAAAATTAATTCCACGCGACTGGATTTCCGAAGACGGGTTTATGCCGAATGAAAAGTTTATTGAATATGCCCGTCCATTGATTGAAGGAGAGGTTAAACTCCAGTATAAAGATGGTTTGCCAAATTATTACGTCTTTGAAAAGAGCCTCGTGGAGAAAAAGTTGCCTCCGAGAGAAGGTTAATTCATAAAAATTGTTGAAGACCTGAAAGAGAACGGAATTCGGAAAGTCAGACGGTTTATGCCGATGCAGAATCTTTGCGTCCGGAGGCAATATTAACAAGTAGATTTAACTGGTATGAGCAAACTTAATAAATTGTCTCCGGAGAAATTATTGAAATTGAAGTCGTTCGGTTTTTCAGACCGACAGATTGCAAATTTAATAGGTGTAAGCGAGGATGAGGTCAGGGCTGAACGATTGCGTCTTGGTATTGTTCCCTCATACCGGCTTGTTGATACCTGCGCCGCCGAGTTTGAAGCCTATACTCCATATTATTATTCAACCTATGATATTGGTGACGATGAGATTAAACCGTCTAATAAAAAGAAAGTGATGATTTTAGGAGGCGGTCCGAACAGGATTGGTCAAGGTATTGAGTTTGATTATTGTTGCGTGCAGGCGGCGTTTGCATTAAAAGAGGAGGGATTTGAAACAATAATGGTTAATTCAAATCCGGAGACTGTTTCAACCGACTACGACACAAGCGATCGTCTTTATTTTGAACCACTTACCCTTGAGGATGTTCTGCATATTTATTACAGAGAAAAATGTTGGGGCGCTATTGCGCAATTTGGCGGTCAGACACCGCTTAACATAGCGCTTGGCTTGCAAAAAAACGGTGTGAATATAATCGGCACTTCGCCGCAAAGCATTGAGATTGCCGAAGACAGAAAACTCTTTGCGGCTATGCTAAATAAATTAGGCATTCTGCAACCGCCAAACGGAACAGCCACAAATGAAAGCGAAGCGCTGGATATTGCCAAACGGTTGGGGTATCCGGTTCTCGTTCGCCCTTCCTTTGTTTTGGGGGGTAGGGCAATGCAAATAATCTATTCCGATGCGGATTTAAAACACTATATGCGGTTTGCTGTAGAAGCGTCGTCGGAACGTCCCGTGCTTGTTGATAAATTTCTTGAAGACGCAATTGAAGTTGATGTTGATTGTATTTCTGATGTTGGTTTATATAAAGATTCTGAAAAAGAGGGGATTACCGTAATAGGCGGAATTCTTGAGCATATTGAATTTGCAGGCGTTCATTCCGGCGACGCGGCGATGGTGCTGCCACCGCATACATTAAACGAGCGCATTATAAATGTAATTAGAGATTATACATACGCGATGGCGAGAGAATTGCGCGTGGCAGGATTGATGAATGTGCAATACGCTGTAAAGGACAACACGGTTTATGTGCTTGAAGTAAACCCGCGCGCCTCAAGAACGGTTCCGTTTGTAAGCAAAGCAATTGGCGTCTCTCTGGCAAAACTCGCCGCCAAAGTGATGGTGGGGAAAACGCTGCCGGAGTTAGGTTTTACAAAGGAAATTATACCTAAATATTGGGCAGTAAAAGAATCCGTTTTTCCATTTAACCGATTTCACGGTCAGGACATTTTGCTATCGCCGGAAATGCGTTCAACAGGGGAGGTAATGGGAATTGATGAGGACCTCGGGATCGCTTACGCAAAGTCTCAAATGGCTGCAGGCACACCGCTGCCGCTATCGGGCACAGTATTTATAAGCGTTAGCGATATGCATAAAAAAGAGGTTGCCTCTGTGGCGAAATTATTTGTTGATCTGGGTTTTGATATTGTTGCCACTTCGGGCACGGCGGATGTTCTTGAAAAGGCGGGATTGAAAGTCAAAAGAATATTTAAATTGGGCGAAGGCAGACCTAATACGCTTGACTTTTTAATTAATAGAAAAATTCAGCTTGTTATCAATACTCCGACGGGTCAAACCCCGCGCGCCGATGAGGTGAAAATCCGAACAACAGCCGTTTATACTAACACTCCCATTATGACGACACTTAGCGGTGCAAAAGCCGCGGCTCTTGGTATAGCAGCAATGAAAAGGTCCGGCTATAAGGTCAAGACTTTGCAGGAATATCATTCTGAAATTAATAATAGATAAATCCATTATGAAGACAGCGTTGTTGTTTGCCGGGCAGGGGGCGCAATATGTCGGGATGGGCAAAGAATTGTCCGAGGCATATCCTGAAGCCAGAGAATTGTTTGATAGGGCAAATCAAATTTTAAATTACGATTTGACTTCTATATGTTTTGAGGGACCTGAAGATATATTAACAAAGACAGAAAATGCCCAGCCTGCTATATTTCTTGTAAGCTGGATTGCGTTTAGTCTTTTGGAGAAGGAATTTCCGAAATTAAAATATGAAGCCACAGCCGGTCTTTCTCTTGGAGAAATTACTGCGTTGACAGCCGCCGGGGCAATGAAATTTGAAGACGGTCTGGCTCTTGTTCATAAAAGAGGCAAATATATGCAGGAAGCCTGCGACCGAACCAGCGGCGCTATGGTAGCCGTCATTGGTATGGAACCGCGGGTTGTAAATGAGGTATGTATGGAGTGCGATGTGGATATCGCAAACCTGAATTGTCCAGGGCAGATCGTAATTTCCGGAGAAAAAGAAAAGATTCAGAAGGCGTGCGAGGTTTTGAAATCTCGCGGCGCCAAACGAATTCTTCCACTGCAGGTGGCTGGCGCCTATCATTCCCGATTGATGGAAAGCGCGCGTCCACTACTGGCAAGCGCTATAGACAAAATAATGCTGTTTGACCCATCGGTTACCGTTGTTTCAAATGTAACCGCTATGCCGTATGTGGAAAAGAGCCAAATTCGCGATACACTCGTTCAGCAACTTACTTCAACAGTACGTTGGGAAGATTGTATAAGATATTTGCTAAATTCTGGATTCACAAGATTTATTGAATTAGGTCCGGGAACGGTGTTGAGCGGCTTTACGAAGAGAATTGAACCTTCTGCAACCATTTTAAATGTGGCAGACCCTCAAAGCCTTGAAAAGACTGTTGCTGCATTGAGACAATAGACCGGGATTGCAATTTAAATTAAATTGTTTTTATCTGTTAAAATTTTTTGCAGCAATCTGATTTAATAGTTTTAAGAAATTGTTCACGGCTTCTTTTTCTATTCCTGCGGAAGATAATTGTTTCTCAATATTGTAAGTGATCGCTTTAATACTTTGCTGCGAAAGGTTTGAACTGTTTATTAAGATGGCAATGTATTTAAGAACCTGAATGGATTCAATTTCAGGCATAGTTTGTTTTTTCCATATTTCAGCAAGCGCTGCGGTTGACTTTTCAATCAAAACATCATTCATTATATCAGCGCTGTTTGCCTTTAAAGCGGCGAGTTTCTTTTGAATGTTCTCTAATGTTGTAGAGGCTGGTTGAGATTTTAGTTTTTCAAGTTCTTGATATAATTGTTTGACCGCCTCTTCTTGCGCCGGAGACAATCTCAACTGCTGGCTTTGTTGAGGTTGCGCAACGCGAGGGGCTGGTTGCGCAGGCGAAGAAGGTTTTGATGGTTGCGGGGCAGAAACAGAATCACGAAGGTCTTTTGCCTTTTGCTTTATTATTGTCTGGGCGTCGCCAAACAGGGAAAGCGCGCCTACAGCGCAAATTAAAACCGATAAGATAATTTTCATAGGGATTAAATAAAATAATCTTCTTTTTAATATATTTGTCAAATGCATCTTCTATGCGGGATGACTCAACCGATACGTTGTATCTTTGCGCCGAGTTTTGACAAACGTTCATCTATTCTGTAAAAGCCTCTGTCAATTTGATAAATATTAAACATAGTAGATTCGCCTTTTGCGCACAGCGCTCCGATCAAGAGCGCCATACCAGCCCGAATGTCTGGGCTGTTCAAGCGTGTGCCATAAAGTTGTGTTGGTCCGATTACCACAGCGCGATGTGGGTCGCAGAGGATAATTTTTGCCCCCATACTTATCAGGCTATCGGTAAAATAAAGACGCGATTCATACATTTTTTCGTGGATCAGGACCGTGCCTTTGCACTGGGTTGCGGTAACCAGCGCGACCGATGTTAAATCGGATGGGAATCCCGGCCAGGGGGCATCGTCTATTTTTGTTACAGCGCCACCAATATCTGTGGTAATTTTTAATGATTGTTTTTTCGGGATAATTAAATTATTTCCGTCATCAACTGTATTTATGCCAAGTTTTCTGAATATCATCCTTATCATTCGCAGGTCTGAGATGTTTACATTCTTGATTATCAATTCTCCTCTGGTGACTGCCGCCAGGGAGATGAAGCTGCCGATTTCCTGATAGTCCGGTCCAATGTTGTGGGTTGTGCCTTTTAGTTTTTTGACTCCTTTGACTTTTACGATGTTTGTGCCGATACCATCTATTTGAGCACCCATTGAAATTAACATCCTGCAAAGTCCCTGCACGTGTGGTTCGCTTGCCGCGTTTCTTATGATGGTTTCTCCTTCGGCAAGCGTAGCCGCGCAGATAGCGTTCTCGGTTGCTGTAACAGATGCTTCGTCCAGCAAGATATCTGCGCCCTTGAGTTTTTTGGCTTTCAATTCAAACCCAGCTGGTTTAACAGAAACATTTGCCCCTAACGCCTGTAGAGCTAAAATATGCGTATCCAAACGGCGCCTGCCGATTCTGTCACCGCCGGGTCTCGGCAGGGAGACCCGACCATATCTTGCAAGCAACGGTCCGGCAAGAGTCACCGAGCCGCGCAGACTGCCACATAAATCGGATGGCAATTCTGTTTTAATTTGTCCATTGGATTGAACAGTTGCTGAAGTCAGATTTTTACAATTAACCTCTACTCCTAACGCCATCAATATCTTGATCATCATCCGCACATCTTCAATGCACGGAAGGTTATCCAGATATACTTTCTCATCTGTCAAACAACAGGCTGCAAGAGCAGGGAGCGCTTCATTCTTATTGCCCTGAGGTATAATTTCACCGTTCAAAGGAAATCCTCCCTGGATTTTAAAAAACGATATGGATGAACCTGGCGATTGACGCGTTTGTTCTCCAGATTCAATCTCTTTCAATGCGTCATCAATTATCATAGAATGACTTTTAAACCATTTAATTAAGAAATCAAAACAAACTTATCCACACTAATGTGAAAATTGAAAATAGAGACATCTTTCTTTTACAAAATGACCGGATATTTTTCAACTGGCATGTAATTAGCCAAGATCGGATTTTTAAAAGATCCCGAGACTGATAACAAATGGTCGGTACAAAGCCGACCATTTGCTGAATTAATACATTATTCGTTATGCTGGCACCTGCGAGGCATCAGTTTGATAGGCGCAGTGTTTATCCATTGTCTTTTTTCTTTCATTAAGCGTTTTAA
Organism: Verrucomicrobiota bacterium; assembly: GCA_039793825.1. Taxonomy (GTDB): domain Bacteria; phylum Verrucomicrobiota; class Verrucomicrobiia; order Limisphaerales; family JAKPVM01; genus JAKPVM01. Next base: position 6,443 of record JBAMMJ010000017.1, read on the forward strand.
AGAATTCCCATCCTTCGCGCAATCGGCGAACGCAGACCTCTTTGTCTTCAAGCATTGTCTTAATTATTCGCAATATCGGTTTTGGGCGGAGGTAGTATCTGCGATAAAATCTATCAACCGCTTCATAAATTTCCTCTCTTGAGATTCCCGGATATTCAAGTGCCGCATCTTGAAGACCATCGTTTCTAACTATATTGTCTTGTTTGGCAAGCCATCCGTTGGCCTTTGCCATTTCGTATAATTCGGTTCCCGGGTATGGCGCTGCCAATGAAACCTGAATGCTGAAGACGTCAAGTTCAATTGCAAAACGGATTGTCTCTTCTATTGTTTGAGGCGTTTCAACAGGCAAGCCGAGTATGAAGGTTCCGTGAATATCAATACCTAATTCTTTGCAATCTTTCACAAATTGTTTTGCCTGCTCAATGGTGATACCCTTTTTGATTCTATTGAGTATTTCCTGGTTGCCCGACTCAAAACCGACCATCAATAAACGCAATCCGCAGTCTTTCATTACTTTCAATGTTTCGTAAGTTACATTTGCGCGGCTGCTGCACGACCAGGTTAAGCCGAGTGGTTTCAGCCGTTTTGCTATTTCTCTGGCACGCGGCATATTTGCGGTAAATGTGTCGTCGTCAAAAAAGAATTCCTGTACTTGCGGGAACAGTTTTTTTGCGTAAGCCATCTCTGCTGCAACGTTTTCCGGGCTTCGGGTTCTGTATTTATGCCCGCCAATGGTTTGAGGCCAGAGGCAGAAGATGCATTGCGCAGGACACCCTCTTCCTGTGTATAGAGAGACATAAGGCTCTTTCAGATAACCGATAGTATAACGTTCAATTTCAAGGTCTCTTTTATACACGTCAACAACCCAGGGCAGTTCATCCATATTCTGGATAAGTTCGCGCGGCGGATTGTGAATAATTTTGCCCTCTTTGCTTTTATAAGAGAGCCCTTTAATTTCGTTAAACGGTCTTCCTTCAGCGACTTCTTTACAGGTGTAATCAAATTCTTTATGTCCAACCCAGTCAATCGCTTCAGAGGCTTTGAGCGTTTCTTCTGGCAACACGGCCGGGTGTGCGCCGACAAATCCAATTATGGTTGAGGGCTTTTGCGCCTTGATTGCTTCTGCCACCTTGCAATCATTTCTCAATGACGGGGTTGATGTGTGAATAATCACACAGTCGTATTCTTTTGCGATTTTTAAACATTCGGCTAAGTCAATATCGTGTGGCGGACAATCAAGAAGCCTGCTGTTTGGGACAAGCGCAGCTGGCTGGGCAAGCCAGGTTGGATACCAGAATGAACGAATTTCCCTGCGCGCCTGATATCTTGAACCCGCTCCACCATCAAAGCCTTCGTAGGATGGCGGATTTAGAAACAACGTTTTCATACTCATAATGATTTTACTTTTTGGTTGTGTGAAGCAGTGTCGTTTCGGTCAAATTAGCGTTTGAATTTTTTTTCTTTTTCGCTTAAGCGAACCCCGTTAAAAGCGTTCACGTTTGCGCCCTCTGGTGATGGCTTTGGTTTTGGCGAAAAGTTGTAGATTATATTTTTCAAGGTATCGCCGCGTTTATAGTTTGTGCCAAGCGCGCCGCTTGGATCGTAGCCGCAATGCACCATACAATTTTCGCAGCGCGGATCGCGAACAACGCCGTTGACAACACCATATTTTCCCCAGTCGGTTTTTTCCAACATTTCTTTGTAACTCTTATAATGAGCGTCGGTAATCAGATAACAGGGGGATTTCCAGCCAGCAATATTTCTGGTTGGTATCGCCCAGGCGGTACAGGTCAAATCGCGTTTTCCAGCCAGAAATTCCTGATAAACCGGTGTGCCAAAAATAGTATACTTCTTTCCCCATTCAAGGATGTTGGAAAATTTTTGAATAATTTCTTTTTTCGTGAGGAAAAAGTCTTCGGGTTTGAGTCCAAGCCGTTTTACCATATCTTTTTTGGCTGCGTCGTAATCATAGCCCGGCGATATTGTATGACCATCTACCCCGAGATATGAAAAGAATTTAAACATCTGTTCAATTTCGTTCATATCGGTTTGCTTGTAGACAGTTGTGTTAGTGGCAACCTGAAAGCCGAGTTTTTTAGCCATCTTAATCGCTGCAACGCATTCTTTGAACACGCCTTCGCGTTCAACAACTATGTCGTGGGTCTTTTCAAGTCCATCAATATGGACATTCCAATAGAGCCACCTGGAAGGTTTAATAACAGGTTTGCCGTCTTTTTTGCCATTGCGAATATACTGGGCATCTTTATCCGTAATCAAACCTTCGTATAGAAGTTCAGAAATTTTTGGTTCCATTTGTTGCGAATAAACGGCTGCCATATAATCGCGAAGTTTGCGGCGCATCAAAATTCCATTCGTGCAGATGTAAACGATGCGTCCCTGTTTTAGTAAACCTTCCACAAGTTCTTCTATATATGGATATATCAGTGGCTCGCCACCGCAGATAGAGACCATCGGCGCATCGCACTCTTTTGCAGAATCAAGACAATCCTGCAAACTCATCATATCTTTCAGGCTCGTTGAATATTCCCGAATTCTGCCACAGCCAGTGCAACTTAAATTGCAGGTATGTAAAGGTTCAAGTTGCAAAACCATAGCGAATTTTGGCGTCTTTTTGAGCCTGTGTTTTATTATATGGCTCGCAATCTTTATTGTTAGTTCAAGCGGAAATTTCATAAATTTGTTTTTAAAATAATCTACGAGTTGTTATTACGCAAATTAAACCTGATAAAGATGCTAAGTCGCCTCTTCAATATTGGGCTATTGCAGCGCTTATTTTATCTTTTTCGCCTGATGATTTATGGTTTATGACGGTTTTATTTTCGGAATTATAATAATCAATAATATTAGTTTTGCCCTCTTCCTTCATCGTGAAACCAGGTATGAAAAACATTGCCGGCGAAACGGTTCCTCCTGCGTTTATTCCGCTGCATCCAACATTAAATAAAAATATCATTAATAATACTGCTACTAAAAATAAGTTGTGCGCAAATTTCATTTCTTTAATATAAAATGAATTTTCAATTTCGCAACTTTATATGTTTTATATATCATTTAGCAAAATTTAGGTTTATGAATATAGTTAGCCTTTAATTATATTAATAAAGGCGCAGCGTAGCTCAAATTTTTGTTCTATTAAGTTGAATATGAATTTTATTGCCAACAGGTGCATTATTGGGCTGATGGGAATTATTAATATTCTGATTTCCTTTAATCTGGTTAGCAGCGATTTGATTGAACCCACACTCTCTGCCAACGCCGGGCATTTTTACCATTATTTCAATTCCATTTATATTAAAATGAAAACAGGGTATGAATCAGACCCGACGAATTCCCAATCCGCTTTGAAATTTGCCAGAGCCTGTTTTGAATTTGCCGAATTTGCAACCAACTCAACGCAACGCGCACTTCTGGCGAACGAGGGAATTAAAGCGGCAAGATGGGTGCTGGAAAATCAGCCGCAAAACGGAGAAGCGCATTACTGGCTTGCGATGAATCTTGCGCAATTGTCCAGAACGAAAGGTTGGGGGGCTCTTAAAATAGTGAATGAAATGGAGAAAGAATATCTCAAAGCGATTGAATTAAGCCCTGAAATTGATTACGCAGGTCCGCATCGGCTGCTCGGGCTTTTATACAGAGACGCTCCCGGCTGGCCTTTAAGCATAGGAAGCAAGCAAAAGGCAAAATATCATTTGCAACAAGCAGTAAAACTCGCCCCGGATTTTCCAGACAATCAACTGTTCCTGATTGAAAGTTTTATCAAATGGGGAGAAAAATCGGAGGCAATAAGGCAATATAACCAGGCAAAAATAATTATTCAAAATGCGAAGAATGTGTTTACAGGCGATTACTGGGCTGCCTCCTGGGAGGACTGGAATTCAAGGTTAAAAAAGGTCTCAGACAAATTAAAGGTTGATTAAAGAGCGTTAATTTCCAATTTTTTACCTGTTCTTTCTTTTTCATATTCGGGTTCCAGCCCTAAATCTTTTAGCATCTGCAGGTCTTTTTCAACGGGTTGATTTATAGTTGTGAGATAATTGCCAACCATTAGAGCGTTTGCCCCAGCCATAAAGATCATACACTGAGTATCCCGCAGGTTTACAACTCTGCCTCCAGCGACCATAATGTCCTGGCGGGGCAATATAAACCTGAAGCAGGCGATTGTCTTAAGGATTTCAAGCGGTGGCAAAGTTTGTCTGTTTTCAAATGGCGTTCCTTTAATCGGATTAAGAATATTGATTGGAACAACATCTGCCCCTATCTCCCTTAATGATAACGCAAGGTCGCATCTGTCTTCGCGGGTTTCTCCCATTCCGATTATGCCGCCTGAACAGATTTTAACCCCTGCGTTTTTTAAATATCTTATCGTTTGCACTCGCTCGTCAAAAGTATGAGTCGTGCAAATATTCGGAAAATACCTGCGAGAACTTTCCAGATTGTGGTTATAACATTCAAGTCCTGCCTCGCGGAGTTTGTTGGCAACGTTTTGACTTTTTATTATTCCAAGAGATGCATCCGCGCGGACTAACCCGGCTTCTTTCATTTCACGAATTCTCTGGCATACCTCATCAAGTATCGGTCCTTCATTCAATCCCTTCCATGCGGCTACAATACCAAGCGCATTGACTCCGTTGCGATATGCCTCCTCCATTGCCTTAAATACTTCTTCACTATCAACAAAACCGTATCTTGGCGACTCCGTATTATAAAATGCAGACTGCGCACAAAATTTGCAATCCTCAGGGCAACCGCCGGCTTTAGCATTTACGATTGAACAGAGTTTAATTTTGTTTCCGTGATAAAATTCTCTTATCCTGTTTGCCCATAAAAACAAATGGTAAATAGCGGCAGAGGACTCAATGTTAAAAAGACCAAGCGCCTCATCGCGGCTAATTGCTTCGCCATTAATCACCCGTTCGCCAAGCTCATCAATAAATTTTGAATTGTAAAGCATATTGTCAAAGTAAATTTACAATATATTACTATCTCTTCAGTTTCAATAATTTTTTAATATTTTTACTTTCTCATCAAAAACTTTTGATTTTTCCCCAAATTTTATTAAGTTGTTTTAAAATTCGGATGAAAGAAACGTTGCAACAACTTGTTGAACGGGTTAAAAAATGCACTCTATGCAAGGATAAATTGCCATATCCACCTAAACCGATTTTCAGGGTTTCTTCAACCGCAGTCTTGTTAATAGTTGGTCAGGCGCCTGGCATTCGGGTTCACAACACCGG
>JBAMMJ010000017.1:11707-13462 GCA_039793825.1 Verrucomicrobiota bacterium
ACCGGAATACCCTGGAACGATCCCTCCGGCGACAAATTGCGCGAATGGCTGCTTCTTGACCGGGAACAATTCTACAATGTTTCAAAAATTGCGATAATTCCATCAGGATTGTGTTATCCTGGCAAAGGGGAACGTGGCGATCTGCCGCCGGTGCCGGAATGTGCACCACAATGGCATCCGGAATTCAGGAAGCATTTAAAGAGGCTTAAACTAACATTGCTTGTTGGCTCTCACGCGCAAAATTATTATCTTAAAGGGAAACAAAAACCTACTATGGCGGAAACGGTTCGTTGTTTTAAAGAATATTTGCCAGATTATTTTCCGCTTCCTCATCCGAGCCCGCGCAATATAATGTGGTTTAAAAGAAATAAATGGTTTGAAAAATATGTTCTGCCGGAATTGAGGAAAATCGTTTCCGCTATATTAACAAATTAATTTGTACGATAACGCAGGGTGGTTAACCTTTAAGTCCGCGTGTGTCAAATTCAAATTTTTCGCCTGAACGCAGCATTTGTTCCCAGGTGACTTCTGAGTTTTTATATGCTGCCTGTCTGCCGAGAATGGTAGTTAAATTGCTTCTTACGCTTGGCGCAACGGTTGGGTTTGAAAAGTCTCCTTTTGTGATATTTTCGTAGAATTTAGCGATATTTCGGACTGCGCCGTCTTCATACAGGTTTCTGGTCTCGCCATTAAAGGCATCTTCCCTGCTGCGCAGAGTTACTTTGCCGCCATAATGGGTTTCAACAGTACCGAGCGTTCCGTGAACCCGACACATAATATCGTCATATCCGAAACCAACCTGTTTTGAGCAGAAGATACAGACCACGTCATCCGGGAAATAATAAATAACCGCAAAATGGTCCCAGCAATCACCAACAAAAGGACGTGTCTTCCCGCCTGTTCCATAAGCCTTTATCGGGTCTGTGTTAATGAACCAGGTTGCCACATCAAGCGCGTGTATGTTTTGCTCGGTTATTACATCGCCGGACAAAATTCTATCCACGCCCCACGCCCGCAGACGCACCTCAGGATTGGTCGGGTCTTTTTTTAGATAATTATCTGTCCCTTCAAACATCAGGTTAGTTTGGTATTCAGCAAGGACGGTAATTATTTTGCCGATTTCCCCTTTGTGAGTTCGGGCGACAACCTCCTGATAGGCAGGGTGGGCGCGAGTTTGGAAATCCACGAGGAAAACGAGTTTTTTCTCCGTTGCCTTTTTTCCGCTATCAGCGATTGAAAGGCAACCCGGAACATCCACAGCAATCGGTTTCGCAATATAAATATGTTTACCAGCCTCTACGGCTGCTGCCGCTTGTTCGGGATGAAAATATGGCGGCGTTTCAATGGCTACTGCATCCAGCTTTAATTCAAGCAACCTTTTATATCCTGAAATACCAGTGAAGCGATTTTTCTCGGGGACATTAAATCTTTTTCCAGCCGAATCTACCCTATCCTGAAAATAATCCGCAACCGCTGCAATGTTGTAATTGCCATTTTTTTGAAATAAATCGGTTATCCACTGACCTCTTCCGCCACAACCTATGATGCCTAAGTTGATTTTGGAGTTGGCTTCAGAACCACGAGCCATCTGCGGCGCGACTAAAGAGAATGTTACAGCCGCCACGCTTGTTGCCTTCAAAAAGTTACGACGATTAATTTCCGCTGAATTCTCTGTTTTCATAGCTTTATCTGGATTTTTAACTGATAATGACGAGTAGTCCGAAATTATGCAATACAGAAAATTTTGTGGCGGGT
>JBAMMJ010000018.1:0-7558 GCA_039793825.1 Verrucomicrobiota bacterium
ATCTATGTCGTAGTTGTTTTGAACTTTTAGAGAATAATAGCCTGCGTTAAGCTGACTTACATTGGTCAGTGTCAATGTTGGAGACCTTGCGCCATAAATATTTGCCCCGTTGAATAGCCATTGAAAATACAATGGCGGCGTGCCGATTGCCTCTACGGTGAATACGACTGTATCGCCAACATTGGCATTTTGAGAAACGGGTTGCACAAGAATTTGCGGCGGAACAGCCCGAATAGGATTAAGCAGATACAGCGCCATTCCCCAGACGATGTCTGAGCTTGTATTTGAGTCCTGATGAACTTCAACCGCAATGTAATTAGTTCCTTGAACAAAGTTTGTGCCCTGCCAGGTGAATGATTCCAGGACGGCATCACCACCCGGTGGTTGAGCGGAAGCGTAATAAGAATAAGAGGGTAAACTTGTATATCTAACCCTTTGAATTTCTCTGCCGTTTACGTAAATTATTGCGCCGTCGTCAATCATAGTTTGTGCCAGTATGAGGCTTCCCGGTGGATTTGTAGGCAGGACGACCGTTGTTCGGAAGTAATAGGTAATTCGTCCAAGAGTCAGCGGCGTGTTCTTGGGTTCCACGTTTGGATTTGTTTCAACATATAGAAGCGCAGCGCCAGATTGCCATGAGCTATCATCAAACAAAGGCGATACCCAGTTATTTGTGGTAGTGTATGCAGCGGTTTGATTGTATTTCCAGATATTTGTCATCGGCATAAACAGATTGGTGACATAACCGATTACTGGATACAATACGGAAAGCGTTGCAACGGAGCTTGTCGTTGCCCCGGATTGATTTGAGACAGTTACGAAGTAGTCCCCTGATACGTTTTGTCTGACATTTGCTATAAACAAAGTTGAATTGGTTTGATTTGGTAGCGGTTGGTTATTCCGATGCCATTGATAACTCAAAGGCGCAGCGCCTGAAGCTATCACTTTAAAGGTAACATTTCCGCCCACAGCAACTACCTGGCTTTGCGGTTGTTCAATGATGGTCGGCGGCTCGGTTGAAGCGGTCAAATAAGCAAAAGTTGCGGCTGCGTAACCAGCAGTCTCTCCGGAGGATGTGCCACCAAATTGAGATGTTCCATAGAAACGGAAATACCACCTATTTCTTGGAATTGATACCGTTATGTTCCCCATATATCCGAGATTAACGAAAGAACCAACAACCGTGGTGTCGCCATCGGGCACTCTGGTGCGAACGATTGATGTGGTATCGCGAACATATACAAGGTAAATATTCGTACCGAGAAATTCTGCTATCCCGTAACCAATGTACCAGCTGTTGTCGTAGTTGAATTCCAAATATTGGTTTATCCTCCCGAGCTCTGTTACCTTTCCGCTCGGCAGGTGAATATCGTAGACAGACGGCAAATAGATGCTGGAAATCACCACAATCCTTCCGTAGCCAGAAAAGATTGCGCCGGAGATATTTAAGTTCGTTGAAAGTTTGATGATGTTGGTTGTTAACGCACCAGTTTGCTCGTCAAGTTGTATCAAACTATCTGCAATGCCTCCATAATAATTGAGCAAATTTGTATTGTTGGCAAAGAGATACACCTTTTGCGATTTTAAGTCTGAAGCAAGACAGTGCAAATTTCTGCCAAATACTATCGGGTCGGCAAGGTCTTGAAGTGAATAACTCGCGGCGCTGGAGTAACCATTCACAAATAATCGTGCCGAACCTGCCGCCATACCATCAAAATATGAATATCCAACATCTGGGTATATGTTTATAGTGCGTGTGCCAATTGTTTTTAAGCTTGTGATGACAAATGTATTTTCGTCAAATTGCGGTAGATTTATATAAGCGACTGAACTTGTTATTACGCCGTAAATGTTGGAAACAACAAGGTCATAGGCTCCCACGTGGTTTGATTGAACATTTTGAAAAATCAATGCTGCGTTGGTTCCGTTCGGTATTGAAACACCGTCCTTTCGCCATTGATAGAAAAGCGGGCTGCTACCATCAGCTCGCGCTTCAAGAGTGGCGACCATTCCGGTTACATATTGCCTGCTTGAAGGGGCAACAACCCAGAACGGCGGGGATAAGACAGTAAGAGTCGCCACTTTGCTTGTAACCGAACTTACCGGATTCGCAATGGCAACGCTGTAGCTCCCTGAATGGTAATAACTAACATTTGTTAACATAAGAATTGAATTAGTTGCGCCTGGAATTTCATAAGAAAAAGAGGGTTCACTGGCTGGCGTTACAATCCATTGATAGGATATTGGTTCTGAGCCATTGACGATGACTTCAAATGATACATTTGTGCCAGCGTTAACAGTGAGGCTATCTGGTTGTTTTAAAATAGTAATCGGGGTTCCTATGGTGAGCGTGGCGACCGCGCTTGTGACGCTTCCGAATGCGTTCGTAACAACTACTCTGTACTCCCCGATGTGTTGTGGTTGCACGTTTTCCACCGTGAATGTGGATAGGTTTGCCCCCGAAATGTTTGTCCCGTTAAATTGCCATTGATAATAAAGCGGCAAAGTGCCAAATGCAATCACTTCAAACGTGACATTGGTGCCTTGAATAACCTGAAAACTTCTCGGTTCAATGGCTATTGATGGCGGAACGTTGGTGCCAACATTATATTCAAATGTGGCGTCTGCATATCCAACTGTTTCATCGCCACTGCGGAATTGAGATGTCCCTTCGTGATGAAAATACCAGCGGTTTCTTCTCAGCGAGACGGTAAATGATGCCATATCCGAAAGGTTGTTGAAGGTGGCGACTGTTGAGGTGAGTCCGTCAGGAACCCGAGTGCGAACAATTGTTGAACTGTTCTGGACATATACTATATAGAGAGACCCCCCGTAATATTCCGCTACCCCCCAGATCGCCCAGTTTTCTGAATAAGTATGCGTCGGCATACTCATCGTCCCGCGATCAATAACGTTTCCTGAGGGGAGTAAGATATCATACAGTCGCGTGCCATTATAGATGGCGATTCTGCCGAATCCTGAAAAAATGCCGACAGTTCCATAATTGTTTAGCGGTATTTGCGACGACAACGCTATTCTGTTGCCATTTGTGATGCCGGTTGTGCTGTCCAATTCAAGCAATGTGGTTGCCGTGCCTCCGGAGGATGTAATCGGTGTATTCTCGTTTGCCAGAAGGTAAACTCGTTCGGTTCTCAAATCTGAACATAAACTATCATAAACCCGATTGAGCGATGTCCCCCCCGATAGGTCGTCTGCTTTAAATCGGGCTGTGCTTGAATCGCCGGTTAGAAACAGTTGAGTTGACGATATTGCAATACCTCCTCTGTCATCTCCTGTGACCGATGAATGTTCAATTGCATAGTGCCTGTTTGTGGTGAGCGAAACAATTCTAAAAGTATCAATTGTAGCTTCTACAACAGTTAATCTTGCAATTGCGCTTGTCGCCGAACCTAATGTGTTTATTACAACGACAAAATAGTTTCCGCTATTGTTTGTGGAAATATCCGTTAAAGTTAACGTTGAATTTGTCATTGAAGGGATTGGATTTTCGTTAAAATACCATTGATAATACAGTGGCGACGAGCCGCCGGCGCTAACCGAGAAGACTGTGGTGCCGCCGACAATCGCTGTGGCGTTTTCAGGATTTCTTATTATGAAAGGCGGAGTGGGTCCTACTAAAACTCTAACATCGTCAATTGCCCAATGGTCGCAACAGGAACCGCTATGAGAAAGCTGGCGCCATCTGAACATAGTGTTTGTTCTTTGCGCACCTTCAGGAATCATAACAGTTTGCATTTGCCAGTTGATAGTATAAGGGGCGCCATAGGAATCATACCGCGCAAGTTCGCTCCAGCTATTGCCATTATTAACTGAATATTCCAAAACCACACCTTCATCTGGAAGGTCTGCCATTTCCCAGGGTTCTGACGAACCATTGCTTATCCGCAGATAAAACACTACCTGTCCGCCTTGCAATGTGTTTATTGCACGGGTGGCGGCATAGCGCTGGGAATCGCCTCCAAACCACAAGGAATTAACACCAGATACGCTGCCGCCGTAGTTTGTGGCAATCACAGTTTTACCGAGCTCACCCCCAAAGCTGCTCCATTGCGTGGTATCAATGTTCGGTTCAAAGTCGTCAAAAAAACCAGGCGATGTTATGATTACAACCACAGGGGGTGAAGTCGTCCCCATACCATAATTGTCAAAAGCGATTGCCATTAGCTCGTTTGTTCCGATTGGCAGGTTGTTCAGTGTAAAGGTAAAAGGCGGCGCAAGAAGATTTGTTAAGTTGTTTTTGTTTAACAGAAATATAATATTTGTCACTATCCCATCCGCGTCATTTGCGTGTATTTCAACGGTTACCGGGAACCCAGCGGCATACGTGGCGCCATTTAAAGGCAGTGTAATTGCAACCGAAGGTGGGTAATTTACGATAAGTTTTACTGCCGAAGATTGCGCTGTTGCCCCCAGATCATCAATCGCAATTGCCCTGATAATATTGGTGCCATAATTTGCATTAGTCCATACAATGGAAAACGGTTGCGAAACTGCTTCGCCAATTTTATTTGTATCCGCGAAAAATTCAATTTTTGACACGCTTCCATCAGGGTCTGACGCCGTGGCGGCTATCGGGATGTTGGTTGGAGTAAATGGATAAATTGAATTGTCAGCCGGGGATGTAATAGAAACAGTTGGAGGCGCGTTGTCATCGTCATAAATTATTACCTTTGCAGATTCAGGAGGACGAATATCATATTCCGTCGTCGGGACCAACGTAATTACAATATTTTCATCTCCTTCGCGGATTGAATCATTTATGGGAAATACGTTTAGAGTTGCGGTTGTGGTTCCCGCAGGAAATGTTATGGACGAAGGAATTGGGGCATAATCTGTGTTCGGAGTCGCATTTCCCGAGACGGTAAAATATGCGGTAACCTCGGAGTTTGTGTCGCCGTTTCGGTTAAATGTGAATTGAGCGAATCCGAAACTTGCCTCGTTAACCGAGGGAATCGTAGCGTTAATTGAGATAACAGGGGGATAGATGACTGTAAGGGTCGCCATCAACGTGGTTATCGCTCCGCCCCAGTTAGTGGCAACAAGATAATATTGCCCTGCGTTTGAATTCCCCACGTTTGTAATAACAAGGATGCGGTTTGTTGCGCCTGCTAATGGATATCCGTTGAAAAACCATTGATAGGAAATCGGTTCGGTTCCAGTTATCAAAGCGGCAATTTGAACAGTTCTCCCAATAAAGACAGATTGATTTGTTGGATTTGCCAATACAGACGGCAGCACAACAACCGTGAGCGTCGCAATCTCGCTGATTGTTATTCCGTTTTCATTCGTTATCACAACGTCATAGTTTCCGGAATTTGTGGGTTGAACATTTCTAAGAAGCAAGGATTGATTTGTAGCACCCATTATCGGATTTCCGTTAAAACGCCATTGATAATGCAGATTTGTTCCAAGCGCGCTCACAGTGAATAGCGCATTATCACCAACAAGCGCAATTTGGCTTTGTGGTTGCTGGAAAATAACTGGTGGAGTTAACACCGTCAAAATCGCTTCCTCGCTAACGGCGGTCGCAGCGTCGTTGTAAGCAATCACGCTGTATCTGCCAGCATTAAAAGCAGTGGCTTTTTCTATGATGAGCAATGAGTTTGTGGCGTCGGGAATAAGTTTGCCGTTGAATCGCCATTGATAGAAAATTGGTTGCGCGCCGGTTGCTTGCGCGCTGAAAGTTGCGTTTGATCCAGCCTGAATTGATATGGAAATTGGATGTAAAACAAATTGCGGCGCCTGACGGTAAGCAGGGCGGTTTTGAGCCCCCGGAGTCGGAACAGCAGCCACCCAATTGACAGGGTCGTCCCCAAAATTCTTTGGAACCACTCTCTGCAGTGACAGACCTACACCGTTTGTGTTCCCGTCTGCGGCGGTTTGCCACGGCGGACTGTCAGAATACCTGATTTGTTCAACAAGTATATATGGGACAAAACCGGTGTTTGGCATCCCTGCAGGTACAGGCGGTCCCGGACGATAAAGTTCAATATTGTCATTGTTGTTTGCGAGCTTTCCGGAGTAAGCGCCCACAATTTTTATTTCATTTGTGATGCCATATTTTGCTTTAAACGCCGCAAGCGTTGACTGCTCTGTTTCGGGATTAAAACTAACAATCAGCAAAAATTCGCCCGGGCCGAGTGTTATTCTTTTTTGCGGCTCGGTTGGGAAGTCAAAGTCAACCGCATCCCGAATTCGCCATCCGTTTGTTGGGTAATCGGTATCATATAGAGGGATTGAGTTTGAAGAGATATTCAATAATTCAATGAATTCATCAATGGTGTTGTCGGCATTTCCTGTCTGCGGTGGGTGATAGTGAATTTCATTAATCACGATTGGTCCTACCAGCGGATAGGCATTTGTCTTTCCCGTGCCCTGACGAAATTCTTCAACGGTGATCGGATTGTCATTGCCAAAGGTGCGCTCCGACAGGTGAACAAAAACATCACGGGTAGTGGTTTGAAATCTGCCCTGAGATATGCCGGCATAACTTGCGCCGAAACTTGCGCCCGACCTATACCCGGTGAGTTCTCCTGTCGGGACTGCCTGCGATAACCATATTTTTTCCCCGTTTGACCCGCTCAATCCAAAATTATCGCTTAACCCGGGATTTGGATTGAACTCATATTCATAAAAAACAATAAATCCATTGGCAGGAATTATTACTCCATCCGGGATTCGGTATTTTTTCAAGTTTTTGGACGAATCGCTCAAGAACCAACCTCCAATGTTGACTTCAACCGGCGTTAAATTTTGAAGCTCAATAGCGTCTTCAAATGGTAACGATGTGTTTGCGAGAACTTCGCTGATTACTATAGAATCCATCAGTAAATAATTGGCGTCGCCGGGAGATGCCGAATTATAAAACTTCACGATGTTTGTTGAACCATCGGTTAATCGTCCTTCTGACACGCCTTTTTCGGGATTGCGATATTCAATGCTGTTTATTAATTGTGGAGATGTCTTATCCTTGCTAAATATGGCGATGGCTTCCATATTATTATCAAGTTTGAAGTTAACGTGGCTTGCGCCTTTGAATTGATTGCCGTCGGCAATAAATACCAGAAATGCCTCACTGCCAATACCTATAAACGAAAGAGGCGGGATTTGAGATTTTGTTGGTCGGGATAGGTCGTCAGTTAGATGAAGTCCGCTTAACTCAACAGGCAATGGGAGGGGATTGTATATTTCAAACCAATCTTCGCCGCCATCGGGGTCTGGCATCCATTCATTGATTTTTAAATAGTCAGGGCTTGCAAGTCTGGCATCTGTGTTTGGCAATCCCCGCGTTGGATAACACAAATGCCATTCGCCAATTCCGTTCGGAAAACGTCCAATGGTAAAATCCGATGCCTGAGTGCCATAAACCACAGAATCAATAAGCGTCACACCAGAAGCCGGTTTTGAGAATAGGTAGATACCACCACCATCGGCGCTAATCTCAAACCCCGCGTTAATCGGGGAATATGGTTCAGAGTCGTCAAATTCAATTACATAAAAACCGCCCGGTGCAATTAAAGCGCCCTGCGGAAATACC
>JBAMMJ010000018.1:7568-13163 GCA_039793825.1 Verrucomicrobiota bacterium
TACCCATTTTCCTGGATTTGCAAGGTCGTCGCTAACGCTCATTCCGGACAGGTCAACGATTTTATCTGACGGATTGTAAAATTCCACCCAGTCAACGGTTTTTCCGACGGCATTTGTGTATGATTTATTTTTCGCAAAGACCTCGTTAATAACAACGGGAATCAAAAAATAGTTTGTTTGATAGGAATAGGCGTCAAGCGCCATTGCAAAGGCTATATCGGAGCTGGTTGAAGAGCTCTGATGCACTTCAACGGCGATTGTGTTTGTTCCCTGAACAAGAAACTGCAATGGAATAGGAATCGGTCCATCAAGCGGCGCATTTCCGCTGACTGCGTTTGCAAGCGTGTTGTAACTAACCTGAGTCGTTGTGGGTATATTTGTCCGATAAAACTCTTTTCCGTTCATATAAAATACGGCGCCGTCGTCAATAATATGGCTAATTGCAAATACGACGCCGTTTGTCGGTCCGGTGTAAACAAACTTTGTCCGAAAATAGAAAGTTATTTGTTGAGGCGAAGTAAACGGGAGGACTGTGTTTATCGGCAATCCAAAACTTCCCGAACCGTGGTAGAACATACCATAACCATAACTCCAGCCCGAGTCGTCATAGTTTATAGAATACCAGTTTGTTCCGCGGTCTATTCCAGAAGCATCGTAACGCCATCCGTCTGTGAAACGGAGAATTGAATTTGTTATGGTAATTATTTCAAATGCTTTTGCAGGATTTCCTACGCCGGGAGTTGGCTGGCTGAAAGTCATAAGGTTGTCGCTGCCGTCAGGACTCCGTCCGGTTGATACATCGGGGAACTGCGGTCCGTATCTGACAGAATCAATCACTGTAGTGCCGTCCTGGTGTAACAGAGAAATAATTCCTTCAAATGCAGAGAGCTTGAAATTCAGGTGGTCATTTCCTGCCCCGGCATTGCCATCGGCAAAAAATAGTCTATATCCATTTGCGGCAATATAACTAAGCGGCGCGATTGTGTGCCCGGAGTATCCGATTTGCGGTGAATCAGATAATATGAGATTGCCCAGCGGCACAGGCACCGGTTCAGGATTGTAGATTTCAATAAAATCGCTTTGATAAAACAACCTCTGGAAGGCGAGCCATTCGTTTATTTTTAACGTTGCAGGGTCGCCGGTTCTGACAGGGATATTTTTGCCTCCAAACGTTGGCATTGTCAGTCCCCATCTGCCGTCGGAAAGCCTTCCAATAGAAAGGTCTGGCAGTTGCAATCCGAATATTACAGAATCAATAAGTCCGCCACCTCGCGAGGGTCTATCAAACAAAAAGAGACTCTCGCCCGTATCATCAAGAGCAAACCGCAGATGTATTCCGCCACCGATGTCGGTGTTATCGGCATAAAGAATAAGGTATTCATCGGGATTGATTTTTACGCCTTGCGGAAAAACAAACTTTCTTGGATTAGACGCATCATCGGTAATACTCATATCCGACAGGTCAATCTGGTTTGCTCCGGCGTTATAAAGTTCAATAAGATCAGGGTATTTTGAACCTACGGCAACTGCATTGACATTTCTTGCGAGGATTTCATTTATCACAAGTCGGGTCAGGTTCGTATTCACAACCCAGTTCTTTGATGTTGTTGGTTGATTCTGATTTTGCCAGACACCTGCGGAATTCTTGCCAATGACGAAAACAGAAAAGTTTCCATTTGGCAGATTTGAGATTATCAGCGGCTGAGAAACTGGGAATTCCTGCTCTGAGAATGAGCCTGCATTAATTTTGTATTATTCCTGGTCCACCGATTGTAAGAATTGCGTAATTCTGATGGGTAGGATTAGGCGGTTCACCAGAAATTGACGCTCCCGTCGGCACATTTGCCCCAATATCAATTCCATTTGGTCCGGCTCCAATTGCGGCAGACCCCTGTTTCAATGAAAAATCGTTCCAGATATTTTGCCAATTTGTATTTGCGTTTCTAACAAAACGGGGGTCTTTTAGGATATTGCCGAATCCATTTGTTGTGAAATCATTTCCGGACAGAACACACCTGTTGACACTTAAATCCGTAGTCCCAAAGAGTGGGTCATTGATGTAAACATTTGCGAAATTCGTTGGCGTATCCCAGATAATATTTCCGTCAAGATAAGCGCCGCGACCGGGTGTGACATTATCCGGCGGACCGTGTCTTCCGGGTTCGTCAAAGTTCACCGCCGCGTATTTCATTTTTACAATAGTGTTGTTGATGATGGTGTAGTAATTGCCCTCCTTTGCAAGAATTCCGTAGTCGCAATCGTAAAAAATGTTTCTGACGATTACCAGTTCAGATGTGTTTGAACCGTTCCGTCCGCCTGAAATCGCGCTTGATGTGTCCTGTGGTCGGTTATGCCTTTGGTGAACATTGAGAAAAACATTTCCTTCTATATGAGCGTCAGTACCATCCAGGTCCAGGACGTCATCGCTCGCATAGGTGAAAACGTTGTTGAGAATTTGCAAGATTGGACCGGGACGTTTTCCGCCTGTAAAATCAATAATATCATTAAGCCCGCTTGTTCCGCCAAAGTAGTTGCTTTCAATTATCACAAAACCATTTGGCGGCATTCCCGAGCCGTGAATAACTTCAGCGCCTGATATTGTTGGAAATACGGAGTTTTTAATATGGAGTGAGCCATTGTTTAACTCTATGATTCCGGCCGTTGTTCCTGTAAAAGTTATATTGTCGGCAATGACAATTGCGTTATCAACCGAGATTGAACGCCCCGATGAACCGGCATATTCAATGTCAAGATAAGAGAGTTGGTTTGTTACAGAGGAGTCAAAGAAATAAAGCCCGCCCCAGCTATTAGTGGAACCCGAGCCGGGAACAACGGTAAACCTGACCCTTTGTGTCTCTGAACCGTTAACAAGGAGTCGCCCGGCCACATTCAGCGTCGCCCCCGGAGCAAAGAAAACCGTTGTTCCGGGTTCAACTGTAAGCGTGACGCCGGATTGGACATAAATAGATTGCGTAACCCTATACGGTCCGCCAGCGGCATTGAGCGTTGTATTTGTTCCAATATTTGACGAAATATCCGTAGTTGCCCCTGAATTATACCAGACATCGTAATAACTCCTTTCAATCTCCTTATTTGAACTGTCAAAAGATTGAATGACGATTCTATTTATGCCCGGACGCAGTTGCAGGTTGTTGAGTGTCCATCTTCCTTGATAGGCAACCCATTGAGCTGTTTGACCGTTCACAAGGACTACTCGGGTATCAATCGCGTTTGCCTGACCGCTCAATGAAATCGTTGGCGAGGTTGTTGTCGGATAACCATTTTGAATTGGCAGTGAATTTGCCACCGAAATACTCAACGGAATTTGCGATAGTACATTCGCGGCGCGCTGCGCGGCGAATGTTTTCATATTATTTATTGTCGCTTGAGAAGTAAAACTGCTCAGGTGTTGGTCAAGGACTTTTGATACATTTTCCTGAGAAAAAGTGGTTTCAATTAAATGTTTAAGGGTTTTGAAATAAATTGGAGCAAATTCAGGATGCCACATAAACCTATTAAGTGCCCCCACATTTGCTGAACCGCTCGGATTGCAGCTGCAATTTGGAACCATCCGAAAAATATTGATATTTGTGTAACCGGTGGTATCGCCTTGTCCCAAAATAGTATCCCAGTCGTGTCCCATTAATAAAAACCGCGGGTCATTTATTCCGCGATAAAGCATATAATCGTCGCCGCGTCCTGTTCCAAGACTTGTCTCCATACTTGATGTTAAAGTAAATAAGGCAAAATAGAGCATCCATTCTTCCACATTAACAACCCTTCTGACCGCGGCGGCGTAGGTGGCATCCGGCTCGTTGCTTAAAATATTGCAAAGTTGAATTAGATCGCTCCAATCATACTCGCTTTGATTTGAAGTTTTTGAATATCCACGATTGACGTAGGCCTGTGGATTTGTACCCTGATATGAAAAATCAGCGTTATGAGACCCGGTAGAGGCGCGGTATATGTTCCCATTTGGATCAAGTGGAAAATGATTAGCAGCAAATTCGCTGTTAGGCACTTCCTGATGTATATATGGAGTGATAGATGTGCCGCCATGCGGATTGACCCCATTAAGCCTGACCTGAACAACGCTATGGTTTTCTGTCGGCAAGCCCGACAGCCTCGCAAGGATGCTGCCAGCAAGTTGAGAATGAGGAAATTGTGAATTCAAATTAACCGCCGTTACCCCATACCACGGCTGGTCTTTAGGAAAATTTATTCTATAACTTGGTGGCGACCTGAACCTGCTGCCCGCTCCGCGAAGCCGTATTTCAATTCTATGCCTTACCTCTGTGCCGCGCGAATCTACGCTTACCATCGTTCCGTTCATCTGCGCATCTGTTGTGATTCTATTAGCGTGGATTGTCTGGAGCTCCTGACGTTCGGTCTCAGTCATTATTATTCTATAAAGCGGCATTGTTCCCGAATAACTGTTTGTATCCACCTGATACAACGCGTTGCATTCGCGGACACGAACATTATTTTCATCAACAGCGCGTTCGGGAAATTCTCTGCTATTTCCAGAAGAATCTCGTGCCTCAATATAGTATTCAATCACAGTTCCGTGCGGAAACGGCGGAATAACCGCGCCGTAAATATTGTCATTTGCAAGATTGTCTTCGCTATTCCCGTCGTCTTGCATTTGAACAGAAGAAAACTGAGACGGTGGGATAGTGCTTGCGTTTCTGTAAAATAATCTCACAGACGACACGCCGTTTGAGAGTTCATCTATCAGCTTTGCTGTTATTATTACCGGAGTCGTCGGTTGTGGAATTGCAGGGGAATGTGTAACATCAATAATTATGGGGGCAATATTCGTGCTTCTGACTGAATTGGGAGACCCCGGCGTGCCCCCAACAACTAAACTCGCAGACCAGTTCTGCGCGTAGTTAGCCGACATAACAGGATTGATTAGTTCAAGCGATTTTCCGCCACCATCATGCTCGGCAAGCCACGTCCAACCACGATACCCCGACATTAACTGACCCCTCTGACGTATCGCCCATTCGCCGCTATCTGCGTACGCAACGCTACTTACAACCTCACCAGCAGTATTGAGCAGATCAATCTGATTCCGCGTATTGGCAAGCCTTCCAACCCAATTCCCTGTAACATTGGTGACATCTGGATAAAGGTTTTTGAATACCGATACATCTGCGCAGACCACCAGATATCCGCCGGCAGCAATGGTTATATTCGTAAATGTAAAGTCAATCCCTCGCGCCAGTCGCCACCCTTGTAAGTTGACATTTATTGCTGTCGGGTTGTGCAATTCAATCCATTCCCGACGCGAATCTTCCCCTTGCGGAAGCGCGTGATACGGATGATACATTATTTCGTTAATAACAACCTGTCCTATAAGGTTAGAACACACACATAACCTGAGCAAGATAAGGGGAACGATTATTCTAATCATAGGTAAAAGTTAATGATAAGCTGCTTGTTTTCAAGATAAATCTATAATTTTAATAACATCCAATTCAATAAAAAATATTTGTATATTAACCCTAAATCATTAGCATTCCAGGAAAAAAGCACTTTTGGGTGAAATTAGATTTTTCAAAATTATTTAGTATTTGGCTGAACCGACCC
>JBAMMJ010000019.1:0-12371 GCA_039793825.1 Verrucomicrobiota bacterium
GGAGTCGGTTCAGCCAATTACTAAATAATTTTGCAAAATCTTATTTCACACAAAAGTGCCTTTTTTCCTGGAATGTTAAGGATTCAGGTAGTTTGACATCAGGAGCAATTGTGCGCTTGAATTTTCTTCAATCGCAGCTGTCGGTTCAATCTCCAGAAGAGCTATTTTTTCCCTTTTAATTTTTCAAGTTTTGATTGCAAAAATTCGGCGCGCCGTATCGCGTAGCTAAAATTTGTCTGGTCGGAAATTTGCTTCAAATAATAAATTGACTTTTCCAGATCGCCGATCTGCTCGTAAATTGAGGCGAGATAATATCGGGCGTAATTTGCGCGATTTTCATTTATTGCGTTATTAATTTGCAATTGATAAGCGGTAATTAACCCGTTTGTTTCATCTGCGTTCTGAAAAGCCCTTGCGCCGTAAGCAAGTATCTGGTCCAACAACGTTTTATCCTGTTCGTTTTGCTTTAACAAATTCATATTCGGGAATAGATAAGCCTCTGTGATACGCGAAGCCAGCCAGAAATTCTGGGCGTAATCAAGCGCGCAGCGCATAGCATCGTAGGCGATTTTTATACCGGTCTGCTTCTTATCAATTTGCTCATATTCAAGCAATCTATCGCTCGTCCACAATTGCTCGCCAATAATTTGATAAAGGGCGGTATAACTTGCCGCTTCGTTCATCCGTCTAACCATATTTCGGGCAAACATTGCGTATTGATTTTTTTCTTCCTGCTCCTTTGTGGCAAGTTGCTGCTGCACATCCCTCAATTTTTTCCGCAACTCATCAACGCGCGCCGTTAGTTTATTAATCTCCTCCTGAGCCATTTGTTGCGCCCTGTCAATAGCGGTAATCTCCTGTGCGGTTTTTAGCATTTCAAGTCGGGTATTTTTAGCGTTCAAGGCAATAGCCGCTATGTTTGTTTTTAAATTAAAAAGATTGGTCTCAAGCGTTTGCAAATTAGCCGCATAGTTCTTTAGACTATTTTCTTTTTCGGTTAATGTTTGAGAAAGATTTAAAATCTCTCTTTTTAGGTTAGCCAGTTCGCTCTCTTTTGTCTGAACTGTCTTCGCCAGCGACTCTATTTCGTGCTGCAAGGAATCCACCTGATTTTGCCAATTTGTTGATAGGTTTGTTAAATTGGTTATCCCACCGTATATTTCAAGCAGTTTCTTTTTCTCTATCTCAATTATTGCGGCTTTATCGGATTTATTTGTTTTAAGTGATTCAATCCTGGCGTTCATCTCCTGAATTTTCCTGTCAAGCCCGGCTATTGCTTTTTCGTTTGCAACCGACGCGGATTTCTGGGCTACAAGATTTGAAACAGCCTCCTGCGTCTTCAGAATCTCCGCATCAATGCCCTGCAATTCTTTTTCCAACCGCGATATATTCTTTTCACTATCCGGAACAACGCGCGTCTTTCGCTTTAATTCGGTCGCGACTGCCAGTTGATTTGATTTAGCCTCCGACAATCTGTCTTTTAATCTTGAAATATCATTTTTAAGTTTACCAATCTCGTTGGTCGCCGCCGACGCCTTTTGATTAAGAGAATCCAGTTGTTTCCTCAAATCATTTACAGATGATGTGCGCGCAATAACATTTGACCGCGCAATGGCGACTTCGTCCTGCCTGTTGGTAAACCGTCTTTGAGCCGCATTTAATTCTTCTTCAAACGAAGTGGTCTTTGATTTCAACCGACTTAATTTATCCTGCAAATTGTTTCGTTCGTTTTTGAGTTTTATAATATTGTCTTTTAAATAAGCAATATTTGAATTGGCAAGAAAGAGCTGATTCGTGATATTTAAAATCTCGTATTTTAAGTTTGCAATTGTTGTTTTGATATCAAAATCAAAATCGGCTTTGAAATCTTTTCTTAACGCGTTCTTTTTTAAATAACTTCTTATTTCGTATTTTTTATACCAGGGTTGGTTTTTCAACCAATCGTATCCAGAATACACCCCTGCGCCAACCGCAACTAACAAAAATACTACCCCGATTACTTTTAAGATACTCTTAAAATTAAGCGGTTCGTTTATCTGTTTCAGCATATCATTTTTGTTTTGGTTTCGGCTGCGGATTCAACCTTGCTTCAAGCGCCGGTATTCGTCTGATTTGAGCGGCAAAATTGTTTGTATTCTGGATATCCTTTAAATATTCAATAGCCGATTTAAGGTCCCCCATCTGTTCATAAATAATAGAAAGTTGCACGCGCGACCAATCGGCTCTGGCGCTTCCGCCGGTTTTCTCTATCATTGTTTGATAGGCGCGAATGACATTGTTAGTCTCCTCTACATTTCTGAACGATTGAACCGCTTCATTTAGAATATTCTCCATACTCAATGGCATCTTCCAGTTAGGGTCGGTTGCGTCATAAAGATTTGGCAATAGATAGCCCTCGTAAATTCTTGCCGAGAGCCAATAATTTTCCGCATAATTCTGAGAATCAAGCGCTGCCTGGCGCGCAACCGCGAGCCCCACCTTTCTATGCGCCGGGTTCATACTCTCTAACAAGTTATCCGCAACCCAGAGTTCCTGTCCTATCACCTCATACATCGCTCTGTAGGTTGTAGCCTGATTAAGCTTTTCGCGGGTCTTTTTTATTAATTCGGTTTGCGCAACCACCAGAGGATTTGTCGGCGCCAATGTCAGGGAGGCGAGAACCGCCTGTTGCTGCGCGTTAATTTGCGTCTGGATTTCTTTGATATCCTGCCAGCAGGTATCTATCTGTTTCCTTAACGCGGTGAGTTGCTCCTGTTTTGCCGTTATTTTTGCCTGCAAATCCGCTATCTCCGGGGGCGAAGATGCGCCAGTCTGCTGGGCAGTGTTCGTAGCCCCCTGATTGGCTGAAAGCTCGGCTTTCTTCTTATCAAGAGCCTTTCTAAGGTTATCAATCTCAGCGGTCAAAGTTTTATTAGACGCAGATAGCACATCCACTTCTGCGCGTAATGTTTTAAGGTCCTTTTTTGTCAGTTTTCCAATCGGGTTTTCAGAAGGCTTATTGGTCTTTAACACATCGGGAACGGTTTGCATCTCTTTCTTTGACGGAAACGGGAAGTCTGTCTGAAAACTCCTTTTCCCGCTCTGCTGTTTAAGGTATCTCTGAATCTGCCATTTAACATACCACGCCGGTTTTGAATTTGTAATATAAGCCCATCCGCCAGCGATTCCAGCGGCCAAAATACAAATTATCACAATGGTTACTATCAGCGAGGTCTGGCTCCCATTCTTACTCTTATTGGGTTGATTATTCGGCACCATAATTTTATTCCGCTCTGTTTGCGCATCCCTACTATCTCAAAACAACATTAAAAAAAAGTAATTTAACTAATTTTTTTTTACATTCGTGAAATTAGACGAATGGAAGAGAGTTATAATTCAATAATTTCTCTTTTGTAAATTGTCTTTGCAGAGAGCAAAATAATCCTGATGTTATTACTCCAGAGCCTCACGGTAAGGTCTGGATTGAAGGTATAAATTTAGTAATTTTTTATTCTTTTCAATAAGTTCTTTTTCGTCTTTTTCAATTGCGAGCTGAATGGCTATTTGCGCGGTTTTTACCGCCTCGTCAAATCTGCCTGCTTCGGCGTAAGCGGCGGCAAGCGTGCCAAGAATTATTACATTCCTGCCTCCCGTGAGCGCATTTGCTTTTAGCGCGTATTCAACGGCTCTTTTGCCGTCTCGCAGGGAATCATCCGTCAATGTGGCGAGCAACCAGGCTAAATTATTAAGTGCTGCTGGATGTTCTGGATTCAATTCAATACACCTTTTGTAATGCTCAATTGCCTCGCGCGGTGATTTATTTGCTGAGTAAAGATAACCCAGCATATATTGAAGCTCCGGGTCGCCGGGATTCATTTTTTCGCAGACCCTTGCCGCCTTAAGCGCATCCTGTTTGTTGCCGGACTTATTCAGGACGCGCGCAAGTGCCTTCCATCCAAAAGGAATGTCGGGTTGAATCTCAATTGCAATCTTATATTGCTCCTCAGCGGCGGATAAATTGCCCTCTTTTTCAAACACCATACCAAGATTGAGTCGGGCTTCAACAAATCTCGGATGAATTGCAAGCGCGTCAAGAAAATGTTCCTTTGCCTCAGCGAGATTTCCTTGATAAAACAACGCAAGCCCGTAGTTGCAATGGGCTATAAAATTATTTCTGGTGTTTTTTAAAGTCTGTTCAAACAGGGTTATACTGTTCTGCCAGTAGTTTAGCTGGTTTGAAGTTAAGACAATACAGGCGCAAATCGTCAGCCCGGCTGCAAGCTTATCCATCCTCAACTTAAATAAACTGACGCCCTCAAGCCGCTCTGCCACAATCCATACAAACATCATAAACAATCCAATCGCCGGGAAATAAACAAAACGAAGCGCCATTGATTGAATTCCTGCCTGAACAATCCCGCTTGCAGGAACCAGCATTCCAATAAACCATAGCCAGCCGACCAGCGCCATTCTCTCCCGCCGACTCATAAACAAAACATACACAGTTATCGCCAGCAATAAAACCAGACTTCCATAAACAGTCGTCTCATCCCATATTCCCGGATGTGGATAGACAATCGCAAAACCTGTGGGAATAATCGTTTTCTTAACATACTCAGCGTAAGCCACGATAGCGTTTTGAAGTCGCAAAATAATCGGCAAGTTATGCATAATCCCTCCGAGCGCTTTATGCGCCAGAATTGTTATTGCGCAAGAGATAGCCGACAACGCTAAAAACGGTATTTTTTCTATTATAGCTTTTTTGAAAGCTATTCTGGCTTTTGCCCCAACGTTGCGTTTGTCATCTCTAAAAACGATCCTCCTTAACGGATAAAAATCTAAAACCAACAATAAAAACGGCAGAGGAGTCAATGCCGGTTTTGACATTAAACTGAAGGCATAGAACAAAATCGCAAGTATATAGTATTTAATTTTTGACGACCCAACGTATTTTAGATAACTCAACAAAACAAGGAGCGCAAAAAGTGCGGTCAAAAGGTTTTTCCGTTCGCTGATCCATACAACGGTTTCAATTTGAATTGGGTGCAGGGCAAAAATCGCCGCAACTACGGCGCTCTTTCCAATTGAACCGGAAAGCCGATGCAAAACAAAAAAAACCAGAATAGCATTAATTACGTGATAACACAGATTCATCAGGTGCATCGCGCCCGGATTTGCGCCGAATAATTGGCAATCCAGAAATAAAAAAATCCACGTTAGCGGGTGCCAATAAGTTTTATCGGTGTGAAGATTTACAAAAGCCCATTTAATCCCTTCCAGAGTTAATCCGTTTAAGACATACGGATTTAAAGTTACGTAGTCCGGGTCGTCATAGACCAAAAACTCGTAATAGATAACCGGAAGAAAAACAATAATCGTTATAGCGGCAATAGCCGCCGCTATCATCCAGACTGTCCTGCGGTTGCAGCAATACAAATCCCGCTCATCGTTGTTTTCCCGCAAAACCATTTTTTAGAAAATGCCAGAAACAATCAATTAGTTCAATCAAGAGTTGTCAATGGAGATTCAATTTCGGATAATTTTTTGTATGTGCATTTTAATTGTTTATAATTTTATTAAAATTCATAATATTAGCGAACAAATTCAAAAATGGTGTAGTCTAATCAGGTAAATTGAAAAATTTGGACGGTTGAATAATAAAGTAAATAATTGCGGTATAGAGATGAATCGTTGCGGATTAATTATTAAAAGCTTTGCGGCAATCTTATGGATTTTTGCCGCCGGCATTCATCTTTTTGCCGCCACGTTAACTGTCTCAATAGACCCGCCTACGGTGAGTGTTGGGGAGACAGCCATTTTAAATCTTATGTTTGAAGGAGGGGTGCCGGACGGCAATGTAAAGATGCCGGAAGTTGAGAACTTAGATTTTCAATTTACCGGTCAGAGTTCTCGGCAGATAATCATCAATAACCGGGTCTCTTCTCAATATGTGATATCATACGCCGTTACTTCTCAAAAGGAAGGCGAATATACCATTCCTTCTATTGTTGCAACCGTTGGTGGACAACGTGTGGCGAGCCAGCCAATAAAATTTGTAGTCGCAAAGGCTGATAATCGGGACATTGAAAGGTTCGCGCGGCTGCGGCTTTCGGTGTCAAGAGACCGGGTTAGGATTGGCGAACCATTTTATGTGGAAATAAGGCTACTGTTTCTGGCAATGAACGGAGCCGAACAACCGCAACTGGCTTCTGATGGATTTACGATAGGTAAGTTTGCACAAAACGAATCTCATACGATTGAAGATGGGAGGTCCTGGAGATTGATTACGTTAAAAACTTTTGCCATAGCGCTTAAACCAGGAGACCTAACAATCGGTCCTGCCTCTATGAAAGTTACCATACCAGCCCGGCTTGAACGAAACTTTTTTGGCGAAACAATCGTAGCATCGTGGCGAACGGTTATTTTGACGACGCCGTCCTATAAAATCAAAGCCGAGCCACTTCCTTCTATGGATGTGCCGCCGCAATTCAACGGCGCAATTGGGGTTTACAATATGTCCGTCAGCGTCGCTCCAACAAATATCGCCGTCGGCGATCCAATCACAGTAAAAATCACAATTTCAGGACGCGGACCGATTGAGTCTCTCAGCCTTCCTGAACAACCGCAATGGTCTGAATTCAAAGTCTATCCGCCAACAAGCAAAGTTGAACTAACCGACCAGTTCGGACTTGCAGGGTCAAAAACATTTGAACAGGTAGTTGTAGCGAAATCTACTGAAACAAGAGAACTACCGCCATTTACATTCGCCTATTTTGACACCGACAAACAACAATATCAGGTATTGAAAGGTCCGACTGTGCCGCTCATCGTTAGACCGAGCGCAGGAAACACCATTATCTTCGCCAGCACTAATACCCCGTCTGCTGTCGCTCAAGCCGATATTGTTCATATCAAGACAAGGCACGGAGTAATTGGACAAATCTCTCCACCCCTTATCGCGCAACCGTTGTTCTGGACTCTCCAAACACTGCCGGCAGTCGCATGGCTCGGCTTGCTAATTCGCAGAAAACGACTTGATGAACTTGCCAATAATCCAAAACTCCGCAGACGATTGCAGTCCGAAAAAATCATTAAAGAAGAACTAAAAAAATTGCATCAATTTGCCCAGGAACAAAAAACCGAAGAATTCTTCGCAGGCATTTTCCGCATATTACAGGAAAAACTTGGCGAACGTTTAGACCTTCCAGCCGCTTCAATAACCGAGTCTGTGATTGATGAATATCTAAAACCAGCCGGCGCCCGACAGGAACTCATAGAGACTCTGCAAAAGCTTTTCTTTGAATGCAATCAAGCCCGATATGCAGGACAGAAAAATGCCCGACAGTTAAATGAATTTATTCCATTGGTGCAAAAAACTTTAGATTTGCTTTCCGATTTTGAAATTAAAAAAGGATAATATGAACCGTCTCGGCTTAAAACCAATATTCTCCGATAGACCCAATTTAAGATTATTCTTCATTTCATCAAAAACATTAATCATTTGTCTGGCAATACTCTTGAACCTGTTATTTTCCTCCGTCCGATTAATCGCCGCAGGGGTTGACGAAGAATTTGAACAGGCAAACCGTCTTTACGAACAGGGACGATATACTGAATCCGCGCAGGTTTATGAAAAAATAATCAAATCCGGTCGCGCCTCGGCGGCAATCTATTTTAACTGGGGAAACGCCCTGTTTAAATCTGGCAAAATCGGGATGGCTATCTACGCCTATTTGAACGCGGAACGACTTGCCCCACGCGACCCGGATATTAAGGCTAACCTTGAATTTGCAAGAAAAGCCGTAAGTGGCGGCGCTGTTCTTGCCAAAAAAAATTGGACCGACATAGTTAGAAAACTGACTTTGAACGAATGGGCTATCCTGTTCGCAATAACCTTCTGGGGTCTATTTATAATGCTGGCTCTATGCCAATGGAATACTCAATATAAGAATAAGTTGCGGTTTCCGATAAAATTAAACCTTGTTCTTTTGCTAATATTCGGTTTCTGTCTCGGGCTAAACGCCTATGAACGGATAACCAATAGAATCGCAATTGTAATCGTTCCTGAAGGAATCGCACATCAGGGTCCGCTTGATGAATCACCAAAAAAATTCCCGATTCGCGACGGTCTTGAATTCACAATAGTTGATAAAAAAGGAGAGTGGCTTCAGGTTGTTGATAATTCAAACCGTATCGGATGGGTCAAAACAAACGACGTCGTCCTGTTGCCGCGCTGGTAGCTTAGCCATTGGCTGAATTCCCGCTCCCGGTTATCACCATAACGCAGCGTCCGCACAAGGTTGGATGCTGCTCAAAACTGCCTACATCCATCTCCCAGTGCCAGCAACGCTCGCACTTTTTACCAAGCGCCCTTGTCACAAGAATTGCTGTTTCCTCGCCATCAGAATCGTGAACTTCCAATTGCGAAACATTCAAAAGCTCCCTCAACGCCTCCAGGTGAATCTTGCCATTAAGCACCATCGGATTTTTACCTTTAATAATAACCTTTGCTTCAAGAGCCTTACCAATATTCCCCTGTTGCCGCTCCTTTTCAAGCTCTGGCAACACGGTCTCTCTTAACTCAAACAATTGTTTCCAGGCGGCGCGTTCAATCTCTGAACGTTGGAATTGGGTTGGCTTATAAATAGATAGAAAAATGGACTCGCTCGGCTTGTGCGGAATATGTTCCCAGGCTTCATCTGCTGTGAATGGAATTATCGGCGCAAGCATCTGGCATAGATTGACCAAAATAGTGTAAAGCGCCGTTTGCGAGGACCGTCTGCGAGGCGAATCGGCGCCATCGGTATATAACCTATCTTTTATCACATCGTGATAAATTGCTGAAAGCTCAACCGCTGCAAATTGGCTCACCTTCTGGAATACGGTATGAAACTCGCAATTCTCGTAAGCCTTAACAACAGTGGATTCCAATTTTGAAAACTCTTCAAGTACCCATCGGTCTAAGCCGGTCATATCAGTATATGGCACTGAATGTTTTTGCGGGTCAAAATCGTAAAGATTTGATAATTGATATCTCAAGGTATTTCTTATCATTCGGTAAATTTCACCGACCTTCGCAATCCGTTCTTCGCTAACAACAATATCGTTTCTGAAGTCCTGCGAAGCGACCCAGAGCCGCAAAACATCAACGCCGTATCTCTTTACGTATGCCTCTGAAGTCTGCGGTTTCTCATAGCCGCCCTGTCCCTGTTTGCTTTTTGAAATCTTCTCCCGATCGGCGTCAACCATAAAACCGTGAGTCAGTACGGTTTTATATGGCGGGGCGCCGTTTGCAGCGAGTGAAAGAAGAAGAGAGGACTGAAACCACCCTCTGTGCTGGTCGCTGCCTTCAAGATAAATATCAGCCTGCCACCATAGCGGGTCTTTTTCATCACCGCGAAATTCTTCCCGCCTCATCAATACCGTGCGTGAGGATGAACCGGAGTCAATCCAGACATCAAGCGTATCATTTGACTTTGTCTCTGCTTCGGCGCCTGTCCAATCTGCGGGTTTAAGTAGTCTCCAGAGTTCCTTTGCCGTCTTCTCAAACCAGACATTTGTTCCCTCTTTCTCAACAACATCGGCAAACGCCCGCACAATCCGCGCGTCCAAAATTGGACTCCCCTTTGCGTCATAAAATGCCGGTATCGGCACTCCCCAGGCTCTCTGGCGGCTAATACACCAGTCTGGGCGAGCCTTTACAGCGGCTTCAATCCTGTTTTTCCCCCAGTCCGGCACCCAGGTAACCTTGCCGATCGCTTCAATAGCACAATCTCTAAATGATTTGCCGTCAATTAAATGGTCAATTTTGATAAACCACTGGTCCATTGCCCTGAATATGACCGGCGTTTTGCTCCTCCAGCAGTGCGGGTAGCTGTGATGATAATTCTCCTCGTGAACAAGTAGATTGCGGGCTCTTAATTCGTGGAGCACCGCTTCGTTCGCGTCGCTTTTACCGTGCTTTTCAAGTATTGATTTGCCGATCATCCATAACGGCATCTGTTTTTCGGCTGGCAGGTCGTTTGTATATGCAAAACAACCATTATCGTCAACCGGCGAATAAATCGGCAACCCGACCCTGCAACCGAGCATATAGTCTTCAAGACCGTGTCCGGGGGCGATATGAACAAAACCTGTGCCTGTCTGGTTATCCACAAATTCATCGCCCGGATACATCCTGCCGGTGCGGTTGCAAAAAGGATGTTGATATTCAATATCTTCAAAATGTTCAGCGGTAAGACTTCTAATAATGACAAAGTCTTCCCATTTGCACTGTTCAGCGACTTTGTGAATCAGAAAAGTTGAAAGGACATAATCTTCGCTACCGTTAACGCGAACCACAGAATAACTAAAAGTTGAGTTATACGCCACGGCAAGGTTAGCGGGCAACGTCCAGGGCGTGGTCGTCCAGATTAACAAATAAGTATTCGGTTTGCCGATGATAGGAAATTTTACGTAAATACTCTGGCTTATATGGTCTTTGTATTCAACTTCAGCCTCTGCCAGCGCCGTCCTGCAGGGGATGCTCCAGTAAACCGGCTTTTTCCCCCTATAAATGAAACCTTTCTCAATCAAATCGGCTAATAGCCTTAATTCATCGGCTTCGTATTGTTTATCAAGGGTTAAATAAGGATCGTCCCACTCGCCGAGCACGCCAAGCCTTTTGAACTGTTCTTTTTGAATCTCAACATATTTTAACGCATAAGCATAACAGGCTTTTCGGATTGTCGCAGCATCCGGTTCGGTTTTGCCACTTTTCCGCAACTCCTGGGCAACCTTAAATTCAATTGGCAAACCGTGACAATCCCATCCCGGAACAAACGGGGCGTTGTAGCCGCGCATAGTCTTATATTTTATGATTATGTCCTTGAGAATTTTGTTTAGCGCAGTGCCGATGTGAACATCGCCGTTGGCAAAAGGCGGTCCGTCGTGCAAAATAAATTTCGGACAGTTCTGCCGCGACTGTTGTATCTTATCATACAGACCTTCCGATTCCCATTTCTTTAAACGTTCCGGTTCCCGCGTAACCAGATCGGCTTTCATCGCAAATCCGGTTCTCGGCAAATTCAATGTATCTTTATAGTCCATTTTCAATAATCCGTTATTATATATTAAAAATAATAAAAATTGTATACTTCATTGCCTCTACGCCGCAAATTATAATAGCGGCAGGTCAATGCCGATTCTATTTTCTACACACAAACTCTTAAGGTATCAATAAAGAAGATTTAAACAAAAATGCAACCGAGATTTTTGACAGGACTATTTTACGCGGATTAGCTGGATAGAATTCGCATCAAACCAGGCTTTGCCGCTGGGTGAGTTTAACTCACACATTAATTCAACCTCTTTGCCAACCGACATAATCTCAAATTCATAACTTAACTTTGTCCAGCCCGATGTAGTTCCCCAAATCCTGTGCGCAGGTGATTGTGATTTTGAGTCTATTGAAGCGCTCAACCTCGCCCCAAATTCATTGTCGTTAGCCCCCGCGACACCCTCTGCTTTCACCATTGCCTCCAATCTGTAAACCCCGGGCTTTAAAAAGACCCGCGAGAAAAATCCTGCTTTTGCCACACCATTTACCTCAATCTGCAACGCCTCTTTATCGCCAATTTTGACCTTTGACAGTTGCGCGTTATTATCGCGGCGTTCCTCCCATTTATCTATTTTGCCGATATTCTCCTGAAACTTTACAGCGTCGGCAAGCGGTTTTATTAACTGGCGATTCAGGTTTTCAATCCTCTTTAAAATTAAATCCTGCACCCTGCTTACCCCCCACCGAAACTGGTTCAGCAGATTTTTATCTTCCTTCTCAAGAACAGGCTCAACCGCCGCCACCATTTTTGCGATACGGTTTGTAATAAAATAAGGAACAAATACAGTTTCAAGGAGTTCAATGTAACGTTGGCGATACAATTGTTTAGCCTCTGGTATCTCAATTAGCGCGCGAGCCACCAACCCATTTGGCGGTGTATTCCACATAGCCCCGGGTTCCCAGAACATCTGGTCCATTCCGTGCGGTATAAAAATCATCCTCCCGCCCTCGTCCAGATTGTGATAAAGCCGATAGTTGTTTCGGTTCATCACATATCCGTCCCAGTCCCAGGTCATATTCTCCATAACCATATAAGATATAAACCTCTCAACATCTAAAACCTCATTTAACCGTTGCCACCGTTTTGGTAATTCCCGTTCCATAGCCGCCGCCGCAAGGGATTTCAAATCCGACCTATCAGTGACATCCCCCCCTGAATCCAATTCCAGCGGCTCGGTAATCTCTTTCAGAAAACCGCCATCATAAAGATTGCCTTTAGTGTTCTTAAAATAAAGACTCAAAAAGTCCTTCGTAAAACCCTCTTTCAGAACATAAAGTCCAAGTTTCTTCCCGT
>JBAMMJ010000019.1:12381-13136 GCA_039793825.1 Verrucomicrobiota bacterium
AGCCCAGTTCGCTCGCGCCGCAGGCACGCCTGCTTTTCTGAATAATTCGCCGCACAGATTTTCACATATAAAAGAGGGGTCCTGAACAGAATTGTTAAGATGAATCTTTCTTAATCCGTAAAACCGTTGCCCGGGCAGGAATCTATTAAAACTCAACGTAAACGCCGGTTTATCGTAAATACCGCGAAAACTGCCAGCCGCGCCTTTCAAGTGCACAGCAACATTTGAATAAACAATCCCGCCTTCAATTAATTCGCACGGAACATACTTTCGCGGGTCTTTTTCAAGATTCTTGAGGGATTCCTGAGCAATATTTAGCTTGATCTTTAATACTTTATCGGCATCAAATAATTCAGCGCCCGGAACCATTCCTTTGCCATTGATCTCTAATTCATTGCCCGTTGAGGCATTGGTCTGCGCCAACCCCATCCAGAACAAGAATGGGATTAACATACAAAAATAGGCGCTTATAGCTCTGGTTGCACCAATCCAACACATCTCTGTAGTTTGACGGAACAAAACTTGTTCAGGTTCAAAAAATTTTATGAACAAGCTTATAAATCGGAGTTCTCATTTTCTCCCTGTTAATAACCTGCTTTGAAATAAAAGGACTTTACGAAATCTGGATTTAGTCCATATTCAAAAAAACATTTTGCCCAGAAACTAAATACAACTGAAGAACCTACCTGAATCATCAGGATTCCAGGAAAAAAGGCACTTTTGGGTGAAATTAGATTTTTCAAAATTATTTAGTA
>JBAMMJ010000020.1:0-5452 GCA_039793825.1 Verrucomicrobiota bacterium
ATTAGAACCGCCACTTCTGGAATTTTGACCGCCTGACATATGCTTGCTCTGATCAAGCTGCAACACATCATCATACATATCATAATCCATATAATAATGTCCCGATTCCCGTTCCTTTTCTCCGAATACAATGGTCTCGCTCGGTTCTTTGATTGCCGATTCAGGCATAACTCTCCATGATAGCCCTGACCTATAATCTCCCCATTCATTGGTTGCATTAAGCATAAAATAATCATTCCAACCATTGATTATATATGTTCTCGAAGCGGCATCTGCGGGAAAATTATTGGTATCGCCAATATTCTGGCCAAACGTATTTGGTCTACCAATTTCACTCGGGCAAACAAGCACTTTCAAATCTTTATATCCATCACGCAACAAAGTTGGCCAACGATTTTGCCTTGTTCGTGGCGGATAATAGCCATTATTTTCATCAACATACATTCTTAAAGCCAGCCCGAGTGTGCGAATATTATTCACGCATTGAATCTTTTTCCCCGCTTCTTTTGCCCTCGCCAGAGCCGGTAATAACATGCCAGCAAGGATAGCGATAATTGCTATCACCACAAGCAATTCTATTAAAGTGAATCCGTTCTTTTGTTTACTCATAATACGTACCTTTTATATAGACGAATATTTGATTAAAAAGGTTACCTGTTTATTTGACTCCTTCCATAGCCAATGAATTCATTCAGATGGCGACTTTTAAATAACTCTAAAACGAATCTGCAGTTTTCCGTCTGAAATAGCGTAATTAATCTTGAAAAAAATAGAATATAGGCTAATTATATTTTTTGATAGATTTTTTAAAAACTGGAATGTGTTAATGTTTGTTATATTTGAAAAATTTAAAATGAAAAGCAGCTGGAATAATAAAATTGCTGGAGTTTGAGATGGAAGTATTACATGCACCGTGGCGGATTGAGTATGTTCTGGCTCCAAAACCTCCTCGTTCTGATAAATCGTTATTCACTATGATTGCCCTGTCAAACGAGGACGAGTCAAACCTTGTCATTGCGCGTTCAAAGAGTTCATTTGCGCTGTTGAATCGTTTTCCATACAACGGCGGTCATACAATGGTAGTTCCATATAAACAGGTTCCAGATTTTAATGGTCTAACCGATGAAGAATTGCTTGACTTGATGAATCTTACCCGACGTTGTCAGAACGCTTTAACGCAGGTTATGAAGCCCGACGGTTTTAATATCGGTGTCAATATCGGCAGAGTCGCCGGCGCCGGAATTGAAGAACACCTCCATATCCATATCGTCCCAAGATGGAATGGCGACACAAACTTTATGCCAGTAATTGCCAATACAAGCGTTGTGCCGCAGGCGCTGTCCGAACTTGCAGAAAAATTACGCTCTGTTTTGAACAAATGAAAGTTTTTATCAATAAATGATTCTATTATGATGAATACACAAGAAGGTAAATTCTCTTCCCAAACCTTGCATTTTGAAAATGCCCGCATTGTTCAACAAATGTTGAATAATGACTCCAAAAACCTTAAAGCAGTTGAGGAAGAACTCGGAGTTAAGGCAACGGCGAGGGATGGATGGATTAAACTGGAAGGTCCGACGGAATCTGTTGAAAATGCAAAACAATTTTTAGAAATTATGGAAGGAACTCTAAAAGCCGGTGGACAATTAAGAAGCCGCGAGTTCTTCCAGGCA
The DNA here is from genome assembly GCA_039793825.1 of Verrucomicrobiota bacterium. GTDB lineage: Bacteria > Verrucomicrobiota > Verrucomicrobiia > Limisphaerales > JAKPVM01 > JAKPVM01. The sequence continues at coordinate 1,674 of JBAMMJ010000020.1, forward strand.
TTGTATGTAGCTAAACACGATGGCGTAAATGCGCTTAAAAGCCTGTTCGGAGAAAAAATCCTGGTCTCACCAAAAAAAGCGACTATTACACCAAAAACCGTCGGACAACGCCGTTATGTTGAGGCAATTAAAAAGTATGATCTTACATTTGGAATCGGACCGGCTGGAACAGGGAAAACCTACCTTGCAATGGCAATGGCTGTATCCAGTCTGAGGGCGGAAAAGGTTTCAAGGATAATTCTAACACGACCAGCAGTTGAAGCCGGCGAGGCGCTTGGTTTTTTACCAGGCGATCTATATGAAAAGCTGGCTCCTTATTTAAGACCGCTATACGACGCTTTGCACGATATGCTTCCACCAGAAGAAATTCAGAAAAATATGGAACGCGGAGTCATTGAAGTAGCTCCGTTGGCATATATGCGTGGAAGAACACTTAATAACGCCTTTATAATTCTTGATGAGGCTCAAAACTCAACTGTTGAACAAATGTTTATGTTTTTAACCCGTCTCGGGTTTAATTCCAAAGCAGTTGTGACTGGCGATATTACACAGATTGACCTGCCAAGCCATAAACGTTCTGGATTGCTTGAGGCGCGCGAAGCGCTAAAAGGAGTGGAAGGCATCGCAATTGTGGAGCTTTCAAAACGCGACGTTGTTCGCCACCCGCTCGTTCAAAGAATAATTGAGGCATACGAACTCCATAGAGGAAAGAAAAATGCCTGACCAACTTATCCTCCGCAACAAATCAGCTGTAAAAGTTAACTCTGTTTTTTTAAAGAAAATTCTCCTTTATGTGTTAAAAGACATCTTGAACGAACCGCGGTTTAACCTGGGGCTTTTTCTGGTTAACCCTAAATCCATTAAAAAACTTAATAAACAATTTTTAAATCATGAAGGAGTGACTGATGTTATCAGTTTTGATTATTCAGGGTATGACGAAATTAGCGCCGATCCGGACGACAATCAGAAGAAAATTTTATTCGGTGAAATATATCTCTGCCCACAGGTCGCTAAAGAACAATCAAAACGTTTCAAATCTACGCCCAGTGAAGAAATCATTCGTTATGCAATTCATGGAATATTACATTTAAAAGGATTTGATGATTTAACCCCTGATGAACGAAAAAAAATGCGAAAAATGGAAAACAAACTCTTATGCGAATTAAAAAGAAAATTTGAATTTAAAAGCTTAATCGGGTCTTAATATTTGTCTTGTTGTTTTTTAAGGCTTTGGAAAATATTATCATTATAAAATGGTTGATAGGAAAAAAATATTGCATTGGTTCAAAACAAACTTCTTTACCGGTTTGGCGATTGTATTGCCAGCCGTAATATCAATAGGCATCTTACTATGGTTGTTTGGAACAATTGCCGGGTTAACCGACGTCCTTCTTTTCTTTTTGCCCAAAGAGTGGACCCATCAAAATAATGGAACTGGTCCTGTATACTGGTATTGGAGTCTGCTCTCTCTGATCGTTTCTGTCTTAATTGTCTGCGCTATTGGCAATTTAGCGCGTTATTACATCGGTAGAAAATTTATTCTTTTTGTGGAAAACACAATGTTAAAAATACCGCTCTTGAACAAAATATATTCAACGGTAAAACAGATAAACGAAGCTTTCACATCAAGTAAAAAATCTTCATTTAAACAAGTTGTACTGGTAGAATTTCCAAAACCGGGCATTTACTCAATAGGATTTCTCACAGCAGAAAACCACGAGAAGTTTTCAGAACTTACTCAGAAAAAACTTGTAAGCGTTTTTGTGCCAACAACGCCAAATCCTACAACAGGTTTCATCGCGCTGGTCCCCGAAAACGAAATTATCAAATTAGATATGTCGGTTCCGGAAGGAATAAAATTCATTATAAGTCTCGGTTCAATTTCACCGGAATACAACGAGGAAATAAAACCTGATATTTTAGTAAATAAATTACAAAAACCTGAATAGCCATTTTATCTTTTATGTCTGATGAAAAAGACGATGGCATAATAATAAATAAATACCCTTTTTCTGAAACGAGTTTGATTGTTCATTGGCTAACCAGAAATTCGGGTTTAATCGCAACTGTTGCGCGTGGAGTGTTCAGATATAACTCAACATTTTACGGCAGAATTGACCTGTTTTATTATGCAAATATTGAATTTAAAAAAAGTCGCAAATCCGAACTGCACTCCTTAAAAGAAGTGGAATTAATTGATTCTAATTCCTGGATACGTGAAAATATCTCCGCTTTACATAAAGCCTCTTATTCTGCCCTGTTAATGGAAAAACTTATACCCAAAAACACTCCGACGCCCCATATATTTCATCTGTTTTTAGCGCTTTTAAATTGTCTAAAAACGGACCCTAACTCCCCTGCCCCTATTGTCTGGTTTGAGACAAAACTGTTAATTGACTCAGGCGAGTTTCATCTGCCCACAAAACATAAATTGAGAGAAAATATATCCAATATTGTAAATCTGTTTATAAAATCCGATTCTCCTGAAACTATAAAAAACATTGATCGGAACAAATTAAATCAAATAGCAAATTATAATCTGGGTTCATTATCGCTTAATGAACAACAGCAGAATTTAAGACTTAAGGCGATTGGCGAAATTGTTTAATTAGAACGAATCTTTTACGACAATATCTAAGCCGAAAATATTTAATAATAGATCAGGATAAACACCAAACAAAACAATGCCAAGCGCAATTATTATTGTAATTACTTTTAGCAATGGCGCTACGGTAAAGGGTAGATTGTCTGATGCCTCAACTACAAATATCTGTTTCAAGATAAGCAAATAATAGTAGAGGCTTACAGCGCTCATTATGACTGCAACAACTACAATCCATAACATTTTCAGCCGCAAAGGCTCCATACTTACAACTACGGAGAAGAGATAAAATTTTCCAAAAAATCCAGCAAGCGGCGGAATCCCCGCAAGCGATAGTAAAAATATTGCCATCCCTATGGATAGGATTGGCGATTTTTTATACAGTCCTGAAAACTCTTTAAAGCTGCTGACGCCATAGTTTTTTTCTATTGTTGCAATCAAGGCAAAAATTCCCAACGTCGTAAAAGCGTAGGTCACTGAGTAGAACACGAGCGCATTCATACCCGCAAATCTTGTTTCCGAATTACCACAGGCAATTGCACCGAGTAAGATATAGCCAGAATGAGCTACAGCCGAATAAGCAATAAGCCTGCGAACTTCGCGCTGTATCAATGCAGCAATATTCCCAATCACAACAGACGCCACAGATAGCGCGCACAACAATGGAATCCAGCCAGCGACAAAACTCCCCCACTCGCCCCTGCCCGAAATATTGTCAAAACCATTCACCATCAGTTTTGTGAAAAGGTAAAAAGAGGCTAATTTTGAACCCGAAGCGATAAATGCAGCAGATGGTATTGGCGCGCATTGGTAGACATCCGGCGCCCATAGATGGAACGGTGCCGCCGCAATTTTAAATCCAAAGCCCGCGACAATCATCGTTATGCCAAGCATCAGCAAAGGCGTTTTACCATAGGCGGGTAATGCATTAACTATTTGCGATAACTCCATTGAACCAGTTATCCCGTAAATTAAACTCAAACCAAATAAAAACATTGCTGATATCGCACCGCCAAAGATGAAATATTTAAACCCTGCTTCAAGAGAGTTTCTATCACCTTTGTGAAAAGCCGTTAACACATAAAGCGCAATGCCTATTAGTTCCAGCGAAATAAATATCATCAACAGATTTTCAGATGAAACTAAAAATAACATTCCGACAAGCGCTAATAACACC
>JBAMMJ010000020.1:5462-12924 GCA_039793825.1 Verrucomicrobiota bacterium
TGAATAGTATTCCCCCACATTAATAATCCATAACGACTCGTATGATATTAGCACAGTGAATATGCAGCATAAAATCAGGACAATTTTTATCCAGTTTGTGAGCGATGAAGAAACTAAAATCCCTGCGTCCAATCCACCGGAATATCCTGGACTACCAATAGAAACAAGAGCCGCAATACAACCGACTACAGAAATGATTGATGAATTCAACAGTCGTTTTTTAATCTCTGCCCCTTTACAAAAAAACAGGTCAAATGCCAGTACCACAAATACCGTAACAGATAAAAAAGTCTCTGGCTTTGATAATTCAAGAATTTTTAAATAATTCATAATCCAACTCCTCCTTTCCAGAGGTTATTAAAAATAGGAGCGTCAAGAGCTGGAAGAATTAAATTTAATAATAAATTCGGAAACAATCCTGCTAATAACGTAGACAGAATTAAGATTGCAGAACCGACTTTTTCCTGGATTGAAATCGGTTCAAAGCCTGGTATTTGCGCTTTATAATCCTCTAAACGTTCGCTGTAAAATGCCAGTTGCATTGCCCTTAAGATATATGCCGCGCCAATTATTATACCCACCCCTGCAAAAATCGCTGCCAGTGGAAAAGCCTTCCAGCTACCGATAATCACCTGCAACTCCGCGATGAATCCACTAAATCCGGGCAAACCCATAGAGGCAAAGCCGGCAACCGCAAAAGTAAGAGCTGCGTATGGAATAGATTTGTTAAGTGCCAGATGACGCAATTCAAAAAGCTCGCGTGTATGGGTTCTGTCGTAGACCATTCTCCCAACAACTGCAAATAGTAACCCTGCGATTACACCGTGGGAAAACATTTGAAAAACCGCGCCTGTAACGCCAATTTTGTTAAAAGTCATCAGTCCGAGCAAAACAAACCCCATATGGCTTACGCTTGAATAACCAATCACAAATTTAAAATCCCTTTGTGTAAGCGCAACAGCTCCACCGACTATTATTCCCGCAATCGCAAGCATTGAAATTGGAAGCTGCCAGTAATATGCTCCATCTGGAAAAAGCAACAGCGCAACACGAAGACACCCATAAGCGCCAAGTTTCATTATCACACCGGCAAGGAGCATTGAGGCGGCTGTGGGCGCGGCAACGTGACCGGTCGGCGCCCAGGTGTGAAACGGGAAAATGCCAGCAAGAATCGCAAAACCAATAAAAACAAGCAGAAACAACCATACCTGAATATCCTTTGGAATTAATGTTTTTTGAAGTAGCAAGATCAGGTTTGTCGTTTTACCGCCGGCGTATATGTAAACAGCGACAATCCCGATTAAGACAAGGGCGCTTCCGGCGAATGAGTATATCACCAGTTTCATCGCGCCATATTCACGATTGGTTGACCCCCAAATTGCAATCAAAAAGTATTTCGGAATTATCGCAAGTTCATAAAACACAAATAGCAAAAATAAATCATAACTTAAAAAGACGCCGTAAACGCTACCAATCAATAGAAAATAGAAAGCAAAATATTCGTTAACGCGATGATTGATATTCCAGGAAAATAATATCCCCGCAACTGATGCAATTGATGTCAAAACAACAAGCACAACGCTGATGCCATCTGCGGCAAGGTAATATTCAATGCCGAGAGACTTTATCCATAAGACTTTTGTGAATTCTACTAATTGTCCGCCGCCAGGATGGGTCATAGCGCCCAGAAACGATATTATTAGATTGACGCCCGCCCCGCACAGAGCAATCAATCGTATATGATTAAGGCGCTTAAAAGGTAAACAAATAAGAAGTATAGCAACCAAAAAACTTGTATATATTGTCCACGCCAGATTAATCATCTTACCTCATAAATGTGATAGTTGCGTTTATATATTTCATTATGAATGCTGGATAAATCCCAATTGTAAATATCAAGATAATTGAAGGAGTAACTAGCAATATCTCGTTCCTCGTCAAATCAGCCATACCAGACCATTTATTATTTAATTCTCCGCAAAAAACTTTCTGAATAATTTTTAAAATAAATATTGCCGTGAACAGCAAACCGAATACTGAAATGATTGTGACAAGCGGCTGTACATAAAAAACAGAAGCAAAGATAAGAAATTCCCCGACAAATCCATTTAGTCCGGGCAGCCCGAGCGAGGCAAACATAGTAATGCCCATTAATCCGCATAAAATCGGCACAATCTTTCTTATCCCACCATAAGCGGAAATATCTGAAATCCCATTACTCCTGTTTTCAATAAGCCCAACAAAATAAAAAAGCGTAGCCGCGTTAATTGAATGGTTTACCATCTGCAGAATAACTCCGCTCATACCCATTAATCTAAATTGGTCTGTTGAAGAAAACCCGGCATAAGCAAAAATGGCGAGCATACAGTAGCCTAAATGGTTGATTGACGAATAGGCAAAGATTTTTTTCAAGTTATTTTGCGTCATCGCCGTTGCTGCCGATATAACAATTGTTATAACAGCGAGCCAAATCAACCAATCTCTTGCAAGAGCAAATTGCTCTGGAAAAATCGGCATAGCGATTCTGATAAGTCCATACAATCCCATCTTTGACATAACACCCGTAAGAATCATTGTTAGGAAACTTGGCGATTCATAATAGGTGATGGGCAGCCAGCTATGAAAAGGCATCAAAGGGATTTTAACCAAAAACGCACTTAATATTCCTATAAAAATCAATATTATCAGAGATTCTTTAGTAAAACCCGAAGCCAACGGATGAAACCTCTGCCATAATAACTCTTTTAACCTGCTTGATTCACCCAAATTTGCAAGCTCCGAAAACTCAAATGTTCCGCTACACGAATAAATTGCCAGAAAGCAGATGAACATTAATATACTGCCAACTAAAGTGTAAATGAAGAATATCGTAGCTGCTCTTATTCTCTCCCGCCCGCCCCATAATTTTACCAGAAAATACGAGGGCACAAGAGACAACTCCCAGAATAAAAACCAGTGAATAAAATTTTGAGCGGTAAATGTCCCTAATAGTCCGGCAAGGAGCAAAAGCAACAACGAATAATATAGCCGCTTATTGACCTGGTTTGAACCTGTTGCAAATATTGAAAAAGAAACCACGAATGCAGAAATTGCAACCATTAAAAGTCCCAGCCCGTCAACGCCCAGGTGATAATTAACGTTCAGAGACGAAATCCATACAAACTTTTCAACAAATTGCATCTGAGTTGAACCAGTATTGAACCCAATAAAAAGGCAAGTTGTAATTATAATTTCTAAAATTGAAATTGTCCGGGCAACAATAGAGGGTAAAGATTGATTGGGAAAAAGAGCAATGATTGCCACGCCTGCAAGCGGCAGGAGAATCATCACACTGATTATTGGGAAATTTTCCATATTCACCCAGCCAACCAAACAACCCACAAAACTAAAACAATAATTGCAATGCCAATTACGGAAATGTAGCGATGGACTTTTCCATTTCTCCAGAGGCTAATTCCCTGTCCAACTCCGCGCAGACCGTTGCACCCGGTATCAAAACCAAGATTAATCACATACTCATCCCAGACTCTGCCCAACCAGGCAAATAAAACAACAGACCTGGAAAATAATTGTACAAGTCCATCCCAGATATGAATCTCAATCCACAAACATAATTCGGAAAATAATCCGGTTAATTTTATCACGGTGGCTTCGTAAAATTCATCAAAGTATAATTTTTTATTCAAAACATTAAAAAATGGCTTTGCTTTCAATTCTAAAATATCTGGATGTTGTGAAGATTTTACTGGCTTCAAACCATATAAAAACCAACCCGCAAGAATGCCAGAAATAGAGATTGCAGATGAAAGCGTCATTATAAAAAAGTCAGGCTTATGTTCAATTTCTGTGTATGCCAAAAATTTCTGAATCAACGGCAGAAACGGACAACCAATAAAGCCTAAGCCAAACGCAAATATTGCAAGAATTATCATTGGATAAATCATCACCGCAGGACTTTCGTGCGGAAAGTGTTCTGATGAATGAGAAGCAGAGTCTTTATTATAACGATAACTCCCCATAAATACGTAAAAAACCTGACGGGTCATATAAAAGGCGGTCAGGAACGACGCAACAACTCCAATATAGAATGGGATTTTTGAAACACTCCACAAAGACACAGAATGTAAAATATCGTCCTTGCTCCAAAAGCCCGAAAACAACGGAACGCCAGCGAGCGCCATCATACCAATTGCATAAACGGCAAAAGTGATGGGCATATACTTTTTTAATCCGCCCAAAAACCTTATATCCTGTTCTCCCTGACAACCGTGAATTACAGAACCTGCGCCTAAAAACAAAAGCGCTTTAAAAAAAGCGTGGGTTATGAGATGAAAAATGGCTACCGCCATACCACCTGCGCCAAAACCCATCATCATAAATCCAAGTTGCGAAATGGTTGAATAAGCAAGGATTCTTTTTATATCAAATTGCGCTATTGCAATTAAAGCTGCAATCAATGCTGTAATAGCGCCTGTATATGTAATAACCATTGAAGCAACCGAAATCCCGCTGGTTCCTGAAGGAACAAGGGTCAGTAGCGGCTCCATTCTTGCCACAAGGTAAACCCCAGCCGCCACCATAGTAGCAGCATGAATAAGAGCGCTAACCGGAGTGGGACCTTCCATTGCGTCTGGCAACCAAATATGTAACGGAACCTGACCGGATTTCCCCATTGCCCCGATAAAGATTAAAATTGAAATTACAGTCCCGGCAAACAGCCCTCCGAAGATTGCTAAATTACAAACTAATTTCAAACTTGTTGCCTCCAGACATCCATCGCCATTATCATACAGCAGCAATTTTTTTGTAGTTGCAAATAAAATTAAAATCCCAATAAAAAACGCTAAATCCCCCACCCTTGTGGTAATAAAAGCCTTTTTCGCAGCTGCTGCAGCGGATGGTTTATTGAACCAAAAACCAATTAGTAAGTATGAAGTTAAACCAACAAGTTCCCAAAATATAAAAAGCATTAAAATACTGTTTGATATAATCAGACCAAGCATAGCGCCGGTAAAAAGAGACATAAAGCAGAAAAATCGCGTAAAATTCCAGTCAGATGCCATATATCCCACGCTGTAAATAAAAATTAATAACCCCACCACCGAGACAACTACAGCCACAGAAGAGGAGAGCGGATCAAGGATAAATCCAAATTGAACTTTTAATCCAGAAAAATTTAACCAATCAAAGTTAGTGATAAAAATAGCGGAACTTTTGGTGGTTTTTAATTCAATTACCTTAATTAATGAGATGATAGAAATTAAACAGGAACAACTTAATGAGGTAATCGCCACTGCTGCTGCTGTTTTTTTCTTTGATTTGTTAAGGACTGATATTAAACCAGCCGCCACTATTGGCAGTATAGCAGTCAACCAGAATATTTTTGTAATCCACCCCATTATGTCTCTATCCCTTTAGTGAATTGTAATCCTGAGCCTCGCTGCTTTTGTAGTGCCTGAAAATTGCCAGAACAAGCGCAAAACCAACAGCAGCCTCCGCAGCCGCTACGGCGATTGTAAACAGTACAAATATAGCGCCGGTGATATCGTCGCCCTGCCAATTAGCCCTCCAAAAGGTGATAAAATTTAAATTTGCAGCCGCTAACATCAATTCTATACCGGCGAGCATAATAATTGCGTTTTTCCGCAAAAGTACCCCGGCGAATCCTATAGAAAAAATTATCCCCGATAAGACTATATATCCGGTTAGTTCATTCATTTTTAATCTTCTTGTTTGTTAAAGTGTTCTCTTTTTTTAATGCAAGAAAAACGCCGCCTATTAAGGCGGCAGTCAAAAGCAAACCGACAACTTCAAGGGGCAATACATATTTTGTCATCAACTCCCTCCCAATAACTTTGGCGGAGATGTAACCAACGCCTTCTGTCGGTTGAGGCAATTTGCTTGTCAATACACAAATCAAAATCACAAGGAAAAGCAAAAATGAAACGAATACACCGAGTTTCCAGGAATTTATGAACGGGGACGTTTCACCAAATTTGTCCCCTTTTACCAGCATAATAGCAAACAAAATCAATACCGCCACTGCCCCAACATAAACGAGAATTTGTATCAGGCCGATAAATTCAGCATTTTGATAGATAAATATCAGCCCAAAGATTGCGAAAACACCCGCAAGACACAACGCGCAATGCACAAGATTTTTTAATGTCATTGCTGCCGTTGCGCCGACGATTAATAAAATTGATAAAATTAAAAATGTTAATGACATTTCCAATCAATCCTAAACAAAGACTCAATTATAAATTTCTCAATAGAAACCAGTTGGCTTAAAAATTTAAGCCAATTTCAATCAAAATAGTTTATTAAAAAGAATCAATTTTTCAAATTTTATTTGAAAATTAAAAACATCTCCGATTGAAAGAAAATCAAAACAATTAATCCAGATATGAGTCTCAAAGGATTGACCCGCCTTTATTAAAGAAGCCTACAGTAAGAATTTATTAAAAGCCCTGACGTGTGGACAACTCTATCCAATGAATTACCTGGGGCAAAACCCCAACAAGAATCATACCAACGCTTGTAACCCCAAGTGCAATGCTTCCTGATAATGGTATTTTTACTTTGCCTATTTCGGCAGGAATGTCTTCGGCTTTTACCAGGTACATCCATTTTATGATGATTAGATAATAATATAGAGATATAGTTGCGTTAACAGTCGCTATCAGGACAAGCCAATACAACCCTTTTTGAGCCGCGGCAGCAAACAGAATGAATTTACCTAAGAATCCGGCAAGCGGAGGAATTCCAGCGAGCGAAAACATCGCCAGCATCATTACCGCTGCAAGGAACGGATTTGTTTGAGAAAATCCGACGTAATCCTGCATTTCCTCTTTACCTGTCTGCGCCGCCACCAGAGTAACAACTCCAAACGCAGCCATATTTGAAACCAGATAAACAATTAAATAAAACAAAACTGCGGTAAGACCTAAGTGGTCGGTGTTAACTAATCCAAGCATTATATAGCCAGCCTGGGCAATGGATGAGAAAGCCAAAAAACGTTTAAGGTTTTTTTGATATAGAGCGATAAGGTTACCAATAGTCATTGTCAGAACAGCGATTAATGAAACAATGTAGATAGAAATTTGTTCTCCTGAGGGAAATAGGCTGACTATTAATTTATAAAACAGGGCAAAACCAGCTGCCTTTGAGGCAACAGATAAGAATGCTGTGACCGGAGTTGGAGCTCCTTCATAGGTGTCAGGTGTCCATAGATGAAAAGGAGCCGCTGACATTTTAAATCCAACCCCAGCCAGCACAAAAAGAAGGGCAATAAATGTTGTAAAAGAAAATTCAAGTTTTGCGGCTGCCTCACTCATAACTGTTGTCCCGGTCGCTCCATAAACGTATGATAAACCATACAAAAGCAAACCAGAGGATAACGCTGCAAATAATACATATTTTGTCGCGGCTTCAACACTACGCAACTGGTTTTTATTGAATG
>JBAMMJ010000021.1:0-10497 GCA_039793825.1 Verrucomicrobiota bacterium
CCTGGAATGCTAATGATTCAGGATTGGAATAAATTTCTATTTTTGTTGTTGTAAATTGTAATGACGCCTGTAAAAATTTCTTTGCTATGAGAACCATAAGAATCACGCGATTTATTCTTTTTATATTTATTGTTATTACCTGTTCATCTTATTTAGCCGTTGCTCAGCGAGTGATTCGCGCAAGAAGCGAAATACCGTTTCCTGATATTCCCGGTTATATTACGTTAAAATGCGATTTTCACTCGCATACGGTATTTTCCGACGGACTTGTCTGGCCCACGATACGGATTGAAGAGGCGTGGAGGGAGGGGCTTGACGCGATAGCGATTTCCGACCACATAGAATATCTGCCGCACACGAACGATATGATAATAAAACACGGGCGTTCCTATCAATTGACGACGAACCTTGCCGGGTCGCTTGATATCCTGGTTATCCCGGCGGCGGAAATTACCAGGGGAGAACCGCCCGGACACTGGAACGCGCTATTTGTCACCAATATAAACGCGCTGGTTCAAACAAACTATTTTGACGCCGTCAGCAACGCATTTGCCCAAGGCGCTTTCATATTCTGGAATCATCCGGGGTGGAAACAGCCCGACTGGAAATCTGTGTGGTATAAAGAACAGGAGACCGTTTACAGGCGCGGTCATTTAGCCGGGATAGAGATCGTAAATGGCGATACCTACGACCCGATAGCGCATCGGTGGTGCATTGAAAAAAATCTGACTATCATCGGCAACACCGATATTCATAATCCTATTGGGATGGATTATGAGACTGGCGGCGGGAACCATCGCCCGATGACGCTTGTATTTGCGACCCAGCGGACACTAAACGGCATACGGGAGGCGCTGTTTGAGCGCAGAACAGCGGTTTGGTATGAAAATATACTTTTTGGTGATGAACAATATCTTGCTCCGCTGTTTTATCGGTCTATTCAGATATCAACGCCAAAACCGAATATTCGCCCGAGGGGCAGCACGTTGTTGCACATAAAAAATCTTTCGCCAATAAATTATGAACTCAAGTTGAGCAAAAACTTAAAGGAGGTCTCAGTGCCTAAAAAATTGACACTTGTTGCTGGTAAGACTGTTCTCCTTGAGGTTCGCAACGGAACAAATAATTACTCAGGCGCCGTTGAGTTAAGCCTGCCTTATATAGTCACAAATCTTGTGACAAAACCGGGGGAATCGCTTTCAATTGATCTTAAATGCACTCTGAATTTTGTTAAATAATTCGTTAGCACATCAACATCTGACAGATGCGATATGGAAATTGGTTTGAGCCGACCGACTGGTGTTAAAAGCGATTAGTTATTTTTATTTATGCAATTAGATGTTCAACAGTTAAAGCAAAATAAAATAGAGTTTAATCGCAATGAGCTTGCCGGCGCCTTTGGGGATATGGGGACAGATTTTCCGCTATTGGTAGGGGTGATTATCGCCGCCGGGATGGATGCCGCGAGTGTTTTGATTATGTTCGGGTTAATGCAGGTATTCAGCGGTCTGGTTTATAAGATGCCGATGCCGGTGCAACCGCTTAAAGCGGTAGCGGCTCTGGTGATAGCGAAACAAATTTCGCCTGCCGTGATTTATGGTTCGGGCATAGCGATCGGGGGGTTAATGCTGTTGCTTGCGGTAATTGGCGGGCTTGACTGGCTTGCGAGAGCGATTCCCAAATGTGTCATACGGGGAATACAATTTGGATTAGGACTGCAACTTGCGTCGGTTGCACTTGCGAAGTATGTTCAATCGGATGGTAATGCCGGGATTTTACTTGCTGTATTGGCATTCGTTATTTCAATTCTCTTGCTCAACAATAAAAGATTGCCGGCTGCGCTGCCAGTGATTGGTTTGGGAATTTTATTTGCGCTCTTAGTTAAGAGCGACGCGCAAAAATTGTCGCAACCGGTGGTTGCGATATGCCTGCCGCAATTTTCCTTAATTGGAATATCGGACATTATTACCGGGTTTTTGCTTCTTTCGCTGCCGCAGATACCGTTGTCAATTGGAAATTCTGTGCTTGCGACGGCGCAAATAACAAAGGACCTGTTTCCTGCTCGCAATGTTTCGGTAAAAAAGATTGGAATAACCTATGGGATAATGAATTTGATAGTTCCGTGGTTCGGCGGTTTTCCTGTATGTCATGGTTCAGGTGGATTGGTGGGACATTATACATTTGGCGGTAGAACCGGCGGCTCTGTTATCATATACGGCTCGGTTTTTTTGGTGTTGGGGGTTTTATTCGGGAAGAGTTTTGGGCATATAATAAATATATTTCCTTTACCGATGCTTGGGGTTTTGCTGTTATTTGAATCGCTCGGACTCATTTATCATTCCAGGGATATTGCGGGGGAAAAAACAGAATTTCCGATAACAATTCTTGTTGGTTTAATAGCGGCGTTTCTGGCTTATGGATTTGTAATTGGAATGATTATTGGCGTAGGTATTTATTATTTTAAAAACAGAGTCAATTTGACATCAGACAGATAATTTTTTTAGTATGAGGATTAATTTTATTCTGCATTTGAGGTGAAATTACTCAGGACAATCGTATTTTTGTTTTGATTGTAGAAATTAGTTATTTGCAAAAGTTGATGGATTTTAAAACGGGCGTGTCGGGCGCCGCATTTTAAAGATAGCGTTATGCGGAGTGTGGATTGATTTTATCTTTGGCAATGCAATTGCGAGTTGTTTTATTGACAGGCGCAGACGGGATATCTATCGCCCAGGACGTTATCCACTCTGCCGACGGGGGGCCAGAATTTAAAATCGTAGAGCCAGCTGGCAGGGAAGGCGGCTCGTTCTCTGGTGTATGGTTTGTTCCAATTGTCGCTTGCTATCGTATCGGCGGTGTGTGGGGCGTTTTTAAGGAGGTTGTTTAATTTATCAACGGCGCCGGATTCAATTTCGCAGATTTCTTTGTAGATGCTTATCATCGCTTTGCAAAATCGGTCAAGTTCAGATTTTGGCTCGCTTTCGGTTGGTTCTACCATAATGGTGCCCGGTACGGGCCAGGAGACTGTTGGGGCGTGGAAGCCGTAATCCATCAACCTTTTTGCGACATCTTCAACGGTGACGTATTTAAATTTTCGCATATCAAGTATGCATTCATGGGCGACCATATTGTTTTGTCCGCGGTAGAGTATTGGGAAGAATGGTTCAAGTTTTTTTGCGATATAATTGGCGTTTAAGATTGCCACTTTTGAGGATTGGCGAATTCCTTCAAGTCCGAGTGTTGCAATATAGAACCAGGAGATGGTGAGGATGAGGGCGCTGCCGAACGGGGAAGATGAGACAGCGCCTACGCGGTTGGAGGATGTTTTTTCAAGTGGATGAGAGGGGAGAAAAGGGACAAGATGTTTTGCGACGCAGACCGGTCCGGCTCCCGGACCACCGCCGCCGTGCGGTATGGCGAATGTTTTGTGCAGATTGAGATGGCAGACATCGGCGCCAATATCAACCGGACGGCACAGCCCTGCGAGCGCATTCATATTTGCGCCGTCCATATAGACCTGACCGCCGTTTTGATGAATTATTTTGCAGACCTCAATAATTGAATCTTCAAATACGCCGTGGGTTGATGGATAAGTTACCATCAGCGCCGCGAGTCGGTCTTTGTTTTGTTGGGCTTTTTGCCGCAAATCTTCAATGTCAATGTTGCCGTTTTTGTCGCATAATACACTGATAACGGAAAAGCCAGCCATAGCTGCGCTTGCCGGGTTTGTGCCGTGGGCTGATTGAGGGATGAGGCAGACATCGCGATGCGCCTGGTTTCTACTTTTGTGATAAGCGCGAATGATCAGCAAGCCGGTGTATTCGCCCTGCGAGCCTGCCGTTGGCTGGAAACAGATTCCGGAAAATCCGGTAATTTGCAGGAGCCAGTCGCCAAGTTCTTTTAACAATTCGGCATATCCGCAGGTTTGTTCGGCTGGTGCATACGGGTGGAGCCGATTAAATCCCTGCCAGGAGAGCGGCATCATTGCGGATGCGGGATTTAATTTCATAGTGCAGGAACCGAGTGGAATCATTGAGGCGGTGAGCGAAAGGTCGCGGGATTCCAGTTTTCTCAAATACCGCAGCATCGCGGTCTCTGAATGATAAGAATTGAAGACAGGATTTGTCAGGTATTGGCTTGTTCGGATTAAGTGCGGTGGTATTGGGGAAAGGGTTGTGTTGAGCAATCGCTCAAAGAACTGTGGTTCCTGGTTGTTGTTATAGATTTTGAGGAGCAGGCGCGCATCGTCTAACGTCTTTGTTTCGTCAAACGAGACAGCGGTTGTGGTTTCATCAATAACTCTGATATTCACACCGTTCTGGATGGCTATTTTCGCCAGCTGGTTTGAGTTGGCACTTGCTGATTTTACACAAACGGTGTCAAAGAAACTTTCGGAATGGATTGTATAGCCGAGTTGTTTAACGCCGTTTGCAAAAACCGCCGCGAGTTTGTTGATATGTTCGGCGATTTTTTTTAAGCCTTGCGGTCCGTGATAGACTGCGTACATTGCCGACATAATCGCCGGAAGGGACTGGGCTGTGCAGATGTTGCTTGTGGCTTTTTCCCTGCGGATGTGTTGTTCACGGGTGCCGAGCGCAAGGCGGTAAGCGGGTTTGCCTCTTGAATCTTTTGAAATTCCGACGAGTCTGCCGGGCATCTGCCGTTTAAAGGCGTCGCGAGTGGCTAAGAAGCCGGCGTGTGGACCGCCAAATCCCATTGGGACGCCAAACCTCTGGGCACTGCCGATGGCGATGTCGGCGCCGAATTCTCCTGGTGGTTTAATTAATAACAGAGCCATAAGGTCTGTTGCGACAGCCACAAGGGCGCCTTTGTTATGAGCCGTCTGGATGAGAGATTCAAGGTCGGTAATATCGCCTTTTGTTGAAGGGTATTGGATAAGGATTCCAAAGACGGTTTCATCTATAGTGAAATTTTTGAGTGAGGTTACGATTAATTCTACTCCGATGGCTTCGGAATGAGTTTTGACAACAGAAATATTTTGCGGATGACAATCATCGCTGATGATGAACCTGTTTGCCAGAGGGTTTTTCTTTAATCTATGGCACATTCGCATAGCTTCTGCGCAGGCGGTTGCTTCATCTAAAAGCGATGCGTTTGCTATTTCAAGGGCGGTAAGGTCGCGGACCATTGTCTGGAATATGAGGAGGGCTTCAAGCCGTCCCTGGGAAATTTCTGCCTGATACGGGGTATATTGGGTATACCAGCCGGGGTTTTCAAAAATGTTTCGTTGAATGACTGATGGAGTAAAGCAGTCGTAATAGCCCATACCTATGAATGATTTTAATGGCTGATTTCTGGAGGCAAGATGTTGAAGCCGTTCAAGTGCGGCGTGTTCGCTAATCGGTTCAGGGAGGGATATGGTTTGCCTTGCGAGGATGTGTGACGGCATAGCGCGGCTTACCAGATCGTCAAGGTCATTAGCGCCTAATTCAATCGCCATCTGTTGAATTTCTTCAGGTCTTGGTCCTATATGCCTGGAAACAAAATTCTCAGGATAATCTACTTTAGCGTTGTTGAATTTCATTTTTCTTAGCGTAGTAGTTAAAATAGCTAAAAATAATTATAATAGCCGATATAATAATACAGGGGTGAAATATAATCAATGTATAGTTAGGGCGCGAGATAGAGCCGAATTTGCGTATTAAATTAATAAAAAGCCTGGTAAAACAGGGTCTGTGGCGGTTAGGGAAATGGCAGATTGACGTGATTTATCACAGTTCTTTTTGATAGATTCTGTATCTTTTATATACGACGCCCCCGAAATATTCCATTACGCGGCACATCGGGAGATTGTCTTCCAGAATCCAGGAGGCTTCGGCTTTTTTAATGCCAAGGCGGATACCGACTTTAAATCCTTCGTTCAGCATAGCGGCTTCAAGGCCTTTATTTCTGTATTTTTCAATTACGCCCAGGGTTATCACCCGGCAACCATCCGGGTATTTCCATTTAAGAAGATAGGGCAGGCAGCCGATGGTTCGCGGGGTAAGGAGGCGGCCGCGCAATTTTATAAACGTCTGATTGTAGTCTGGCAGCGCAAGGAGAAAACCTACCGGTTCGTTGTTGGCTTCGGCGAGCCAGACGAGCCCTTCGCAAAAGAGCGGTTTCAGACGGCTTGCCATAAAATCCATTTCGGCTTCAGTCATTGGAACGAAACCCCAGTTTTTCTCCCAGGCTTGGTTGTAAACTTTTTTAATCTTTGCAAGATCGTTGTTCAAGGTGTTGCGTTTTACTGGTCTGAAGGTGAGTTCTGGGTGTCGTTGTTTAACCCTTTCGGCGAGTCGGGAGAGCCGTTCAAGGGGGCATTTTTGGACATCAACGAAGTAAGCCAGCAGGTCGCGCGCCTTTGTGAAGCCGGCATTTTCTATTTGGTTAATGTAATAGGGCGGGTTGTAGGTCATCATAAAGACAGGGGGCGAATCAAATCCTTGAACGAGCAAACCGCACTCGTCGTTTGTTGTGGGATTCATTGGACCTAACAACCGTTTTGCGCCATTTTGTTTTGCCCACTCTGTTATGGTTTCAAAGAGGCGCGCGCTTGTAGCGGCATCGTTGACACATTCGTAAAATCCGAAGAATGCCGCGCCGTCCTGATGAATTTTTTGATGAGTTTCATCAATAATTCCCGCGATGCGACCGAGCTCGTTGCCATTTGATTCGGCAATCCAGAGCTGCATCTGGCAATGTTCAAAGAGCGGGTTTTTATTTGAAAATATTTTTACGGCGTCAACCAGAAGCGGGGCGACCCAGTTTGGGTCGTTCTGGTAGATTTTATAAGAGAGTTTTAAAAAGCGCAGAACGTCCTGTTTTCTTGAGAGGTTTAGCGGTTGAATTCTTATCTGTTTTTCCACAAACTTTTTATTGACAGAGCCAATGTTAAAATAAGGTGTAGATGAATGGAGCGGCTCCTGTTGAACCGAGGATAAGCAGGATGCCGAATCCGAGCAACATCAGGACAATTGGAATCATCCAGTATTTTTTGTTGTGTTTTAACATCTGGATAAATTCCGCGAAAAGACTCAATTCTTCGGGCTCAATTTTTTCAAAATCTTTGTCCTGTTTTTCGCTCATCAGAACGATTAATAAATTTAATTGAGATAAATAGCAAGTAAAAAAGGTGATGGGAAGGCAGGCTTTATTTTACCAATGGTAAGCAGAGAAAGAAGAAAACTAATTATAGGTGTGTGAGAAGAGGGGTTTAAAGACGTTATCCGATTATGCAAGGATAAGTTTTTGCTCAAGGTAGAATATGAATAAAGCAAAAATGTATGTTGAGTTGTTGAGAAGGGGAGTGTGCACCGATTTTTAACCAGTATGAAGATAATTGGTAACCGAGCCAACTCCTTCTGAGTTCGCCATTAGAAAATGTATTTAAAGTATGTGCAGACGGGGAGGTCTGTGGGGTAATTTTTAACTTGTGAGTTTATTGAGTGGTCCGAGCACCTGCGCAGCGACGCGGAGTCGGAGTCCATTTATGCGGATGAACCCGGTGGCGTCGTCCTGATTATAAGCCTTTGTTGGGTCTGCTTCCATAGTAGCAATTTGCGGGTTATACAGGCTGAATGGGGATTTGCGACCTGCGACCATAATATTGCCTTTGTAGAGTTTGAGTCTTACGGTGCCTGTGACGTTTTTCTGGCTTTCGGTAATGAACGCCTGTAGGGCGATCCGTTCTGGAGAGAACCAGTAGCCGTAGTAGACCAGTTCTGCATAGCGCGGGATGAGCATATCTCGCAGGTGCATAACCTCGCGGTCCATTGTTAAGGTTTCAACCTGACGATGCGCAAAGTGCAGTATAGCGCCGCCTGGAGTTTCATAAACGCCGCGCGATTTCATTCCGACATAGCGATTTTCTACCATATCCACGCGGCCTATTCCGTGTTTGCCGCCGAGTTTGTTTAGTTTTTTCATTACTTCAAGGGGCGACATTTTTTTGCCGTTTATAGCCACGCAGTTTCCTTTTTCAAAATCAAGGGTTATGTATTCTGGTTTATCGGGGGCGTCTTCAGGGGAGACGGTGAGTTTGAACATTTCTTTGTGTTCCGGGCGCGTAATATCCATCCAGGGGTCTTCAAGTATACCGGCTTCATAAGATATATGCAAAAGGTTTCTGTCCATAGAATACGGTTTTTTGGCGGTTGCCTGAACCGGGATACCGCGTTCCTGACAGAATTTAATCATCTCGGCGCGTCCGGGAAATTTTTCTCTGAAGGTGGCGTCGCGCCAGGGGGCGATGACCTGAAGTTCTGGCGCCAGGGCAGCGGCGGTTAGTTCAAATCTGACCTGATCATTCCCTTTTCCTGTGGCGCCGTGAGCAATGGCGTCGGCTTTCTCTTCTCGGGCGATTTCAACCATTCGTTTTGCGATTAACGGTCGCGCAATGCTTGTGCCAAGATAATATTGGTTTTCATAGATTGCTCCGGCTTGAATCATTGGAAAGATGAAGTCGCGGGCAAACTCCTCCTGAAGGTCTTCAATGTAAACCTTTGAAGCGCCTGTATTGAGGGCTTTCTTTTCCAGCCCTTTCAATTCTTCTTCCTGTCCGATGTTTGCGCAAAAGGCGATTACATCGGCGTTGTATTTTTCTTTTAACCACGCAAGGATGACCGATGTGTCAAGCCCGCCGGAATATGCCAATACGATTTTCATAATTCAATAATTTATGTCCAGAGGGCAATTATTAGTAGATTTTTTTAGAATTACAATCACATTTAAACTTTAAATTGTTGTGATAAGTATTTAATGTGAATGGAGATTGAATCTGATAGATGGCTGAAGAGATAAAAGAAATTGGAATAATAGCCGGGAACAGGACGTTGCCAATAACATTTGCAAAAGAGGCACGGGCGCTCGGTGTAAGGCGGCTTGTAGCCGCAGCGTTTGAGGGGGAAACTGCGCCTGAGCTTGAGAAATATGTTGATGAAATTGTATGGATGAAGGTTGGGCAGCTGGGGCGGTTGATTGAGACGTTCAAATCAAGGGGAATATCAAAGTGCGTTATGGTTGGTCAGATTGCGCCGAAAAATCTGTTTGATATCCGTCCGGATTTTCGCGCCGCGATGTTGTTATTAAGGCTTAAAGAGAAGAACGCGCACACTATTTTTGGAGCAATTGCCGATGAGTTGCAAAAGGAAGGGATTCAATTGATAGAAGCGACGCCGTGGCTCAAATCAATTATTCCTGGGGGCGGGTTTCACATTGGGATGAAGTTGGACAGGTCACAAAAGGAGGATGTGGTTTTTGGTTTTAAAATTGCAAAGGCGGTTTCAAGGCTTGATATTGGGCAGACGGTGATTGTCAAATCCGGCGTGGTTCTTGCGGTTGAGGCGTTTGAAGGGACGGATGCCTGCATAGCCCGTGGCGGAAAACTTGCCGGGCAAGATGGCGGCGCGGTGGCGGTCAAGGTGGCGAAAGAAAATCACGATATGCGGTTTGACATCCCTTGCATAGGAATGCAAACGGTCAGGAACTGTTTTGAAAACGGGATTTGGGTCCTTGCGATTGAAGCAAACAAGACGTTGGTGCTTGATATGGAGGAGATAAAAGATTTTCTAAGGAATAAATCGTTTGCACTATTGACAATAAATGAAGAGTCAAAAATTATTTAATTTTCAACAATGAACAAAGATTTATTGCTATCGCTCGCAAGAGAGCACAAAACGCCGCTTGTGGTAATTGATCACGAGGTTATAAGGCAGAATTATTATGAATTTAAGAGGTATCTGCCGACTGTGCAAGCCTATTACGCCGTTAAGGCAAACCCGGAGCCGGAGATAGTCAGGACTTTATTTAAGATAGGCGCCAGTTTTGACGTTGCCTCAATGCCGGAGTTCAACATTGTTTATGAAAACATAAAAGATTTTCCAGAAAAAGAGCGTCAGGATTTTATCTGGGACAAAATAATTTACGCTAATCCGATAAAGCCTAAAGAGACGCTTGAGGCGCTTGATCGGTATAAGCCGCTTGTGACTTTTGATAACAGAGCCGAGTTAAATAAGATAAAGAGATATGCCCCACACGCCGGGCTTGTTTTGCGGTTGCGGGTTCCGAATACGGGGTCAATGGTGGAGCTTTCGTCAAAATTTGGATGTGATCCATCTCAGGCTGTTGATTTGATTTTAGAGGCATTCAGTGTCGGGCTCGTGGTGGAGGGAATAAGTTTTCACGTTGGTAGTCAATGCACTAATTTTGAAAATTTTGTTCAGGCTATAAATATAGCGCACGCGGTGATAAAAGAAGCCGAAGAGCGTGGATACAGGATAAAGATTCTTGACATTGGCGGGGGATTTCCGGCGCCGTATGACCGACATATAAAGCCATTCAGCGAGCTTGCGCAGATAATAAATTCAGAGATACAACGGCTTTTCCCGGCAGATATGCAGATAATTGCCGAGCCGGGTAGATTCCTTGTGGCTACGGCGGCGACCGCAATTAGCCGAATTATTGGCAAAACAGTGCGCGATGGTAAGATTTGTTATT
>JBAMMJ010000021.1:10507-12472 GCA_039793825.1 Verrucomicrobiota bacterium
ACAGCGTTTATCACACTTATTCGGGGATAATTTTTGACCATTGCAGATACAGGTTGAAGGCGTTTAAAGATGGAAACACAGAGATTTGCGCGGTTTTTGGGCAGACCTGCGATGGGCTTGACACTATATCGCTGGCGGAGGAATTGCCTGAGCTTGAGATTGACGACTATGTTTACTCTGAAAACATAGGCGCTTATAGCAGCGCATCTTCCACCTATTTTAACGGTTTTCCGCCGGCAAAAATTGTTCATATTAATGTCTGACGCGGAATAAAAGCTGGAACTGAATTAATAAAAAAGATTCAAACTTTTCCTGAGAAAGTTTATTTTGCAATATAGAACTATGTTTCAACCTATACGAACAATTCATTTTGTAGGAATTTGCGGCACGGCGATGGCATCGCTCGCCGCCGCGCTCAAGCAGATGGGGTGCCAGATTACCGGTTCAGACCAGAACGTCTATCCTCCAATGTCCACTTTTCTTTCAAGCAACGGGATAGAAGTGATGGAGGGGTATTCTGAAAGAAATCTGGCTTACAATCCCGACCTTGTTGTCATTGGCAACGCTATTTCGCGTGGTAATCCAGAAGTTGAAGCGGTGCTTGAAAGAAAGCTGCGCTACTGTTCAATGCCTGAATTGATAAAAGAATATTTTATAAGGGGAAAACGGTCAATTGTGGTAACCGGGACGCACGGCAAAACGACGACGACGTCTCTTTTGATCTGGGTGTTTGAACACAACGGATTAAACCCAACCTATTTAGTAGGGGGAATACCGATAAACCTCGGTCAGGGAGCCAGATTCACAGATAGCGAGTGGTTTATTATTGAAGGCGATGAGTACGACACAGCGTTTTTTGACAAACGGAGCAAGTTCCTGCATTATCTGCCAGAAATCGCCATCATAAACAATATTGAATTTGACCATGCGGATATATTTGAGAATGTCGGCGCGATTCAGAAATCGTTCAGGCAATTTATAAACATAATTCCACGAAACGGTATGCTGATAGCGAACGGGGACGATCCCAATGTGGCGCCGTTGTTAAACAACACGCCCTGTCCTGTAAAACAATTCGGTTTTGGACAACACAACTCGGTTCAGGCATTTAATATTAAACTCGGTCCGACCGCGAGCGAGTTTGAGATACCGAGTTTCAAATTCCACATAAACCTGCCGGGTGAATTCAATGTTAGAAACGCTCTTGCCGTGGTAGCCTGCGCAAAACATTGCGGACTCTCCAACAAACAGATACAGTCGGCGTTTGACACATTTCAAGGTGTCAAAAGAAGAATGGAGGTGCGTGGCGTTATAAATGGAGTAACAGTGATAGACGACTTTGGACATCATCCAACCGCTATCCGCGAAACTCTAAAAGCGCTCCGTCTCCGTTATAAAACGCACAAGATATGGGCGCTGTTTGAGCCAAGGTCAAACACGACCCGAAGGAATGTTTTCCAGAATGAATTACCTTTCTCCTTTGCAGAGGCTGATTATGTTATCATAGGGGAAGTGGCGCGGGCTGAATTGTTGCCGCAGAGCGAACGGCTTGACCCGTTGAAACTCGCCCAGGACATAACCGCGCTCGGCAAAAACGCAATGTATATCGCCGATGTGGACAAGATTGCTAAACAGGTTGCAACTAATGTTCAGGGCGAAGATGTAATTGTGATATTTAGCAACGGTAACTTTGGCGGACTTCACGGCAAACTTCTGGAAAGATTGAAAAAGCCCTGGTAATAATTGATAGGGTTGTTAGGAACTTTTTGTTTGGGTTAATCGGGGGGTGATAAAATTTCATCCTCAAAAGGATTAAATAATTTATTGTCGTAATCGCCATTCAGAATAATTTACAAATCGTTTTCTTGTAAACCAAGGATTCTGGATGTGTAAATTCAAGTTACGCTTTTTGGTCACTATTTAAAATGGTGTCCGACTTAAATATTCCCTGATGAATTTTGGAGT
>JBAMMJ010000021.1:12508-12763 GCA_039793825.1 Verrucomicrobiota bacterium
AATAGCTGCGACGCCGCTTTGTGATTCAAGATGTCAAATAATTAAAAGAATAAAAATCAAATCTAAAGAAGTAATTTAATCCCTGGTTCTGTATTGTTTATCAAGGTAAGATGTAAAATGATCAAAGAGATAAACGCCAAAGCAAAGAAAGGGATTTAGTTTGATGGTTGTGTGTTTCTTTCTAATACAAGTGGTTTTCTGATGTCACAAAGCGGTGTTGCGCCTGCTTGTGCAGGCTTAACACCGCACTCCATA
>JBAMMJ010000022.1:0-876 GCA_039793825.1 Verrucomicrobiota bacterium
ATCATTTCTTTGAAGACCCAAAATGGGTTGGACTCGCGCGATTTAACCTGATTTTTATTCCCATATTCTCAATACTTGCATTTTATGGGCTTCATCTTCTTAAGAATTTTTTTCCAGTTAAATTAAGTTATGTTACATATTTGATTATATTGCTCCTTGTCATAGCGAACGCGTTTATGTCGCCAATTGATTTTCAGGGTAGTCGGGCTGATTGGGGAAAATCTGGCGAAAGATGGTATAATTGGACAAAATGCCTTTCTGATATAAAATCCGCTAATAATGGCGGGCAAATTCTTATTGGAAATATGCCATTCCCTTACGGTGTCGGACTAATACTTGAACGGATTTGCTGGCAGACTCAAGTCAAACAAATTAAACCCTTTGACGAAAACGAGCAGCAAAACCTTTTAAAAACATTAGAATATGCCGAAAAAGAGGGATTTGAATTTATAATTTACAGATATGAAAAACCACTTGCTAATTCTGATGTAAGAACAATGCTCACTGCAAATTTCCCAAATCGTTTTGAATTATTTAATCAATATCCTTCACGGGTTGGCGGACTTGTTGTATTTAGAAGTGTGCGGGGACAATTAATCAATTAAAGGCTTTACAGTGATTTTTAAATAAACAAACTCAAATTGTTAATGTATTTTAAGTAGGAATTTAATTTATGAAGAAAAACAAACAGATATCGCGAAGTGGAAGATTTGAAAAAGAACCATCAAAAGAAGTTTCAAAATTCACCGAGTCGGTCTCCTATGATTGGAGGCTCTGGCGATACGACATTCTCGGCTCGATGGCGCACTCCATTATGCTCAACAAAATTGGAGTCCTTACAGAGACTGAACTAAAACAAATTCTAAAAGGTTTAGA
>JBAMMJ010000022.1:886-3029 GCA_039793825.1 Verrucomicrobiota bacterium
GGGAAAATTTCAATGGGACGAAAACCTTGAAGATGTTCATATGAACATTGAATCGGAACTGACAAAACGGGTCCCCGCCGGCGCAAAACTGCACACAGCCCGCTCACGAAATGATCAGGTTAGCCTTGATATGCGTCTATGGCTGCGAAACGAAATTATTGATATCTGTATGGAGATTCGCCGTTTTCAACAGGTCCTGATAAATCTTGCGGAAAAAACTGTGCATATAATCATTCCCGGTTATACCCATCTGCAAAGGGCACAGCCAGTCTTACTTGCGCATCATCTGCTGGCGTATGTAGAGATGTTTGAAAGAGATTACGATAGATATTGCGATTGTTTTTACAGGACAAATATTTGCCCGCTCGGTAGCGGCGCGATTGCCGGGACAACCATCCCAATAGACCGCGAGTTGACAGCTAGACTACTTGGATTCATCGATGAAAAAGGACAACCGAGAATCACGCAAAATTCTATGGACGCAGTTAGTGACCGCGATTTTGTTATGGAATTTTGCGCCGCTTCAGCAATTACCGCTGTCCATTTATCACGTTTTGCCGAAGATGTAATTTTATGGTCAACATCGGAATTTAATTTCATAAAACTTCCTGATGAATTCACTACCGGCTCATCCTTAATGCCTCAAAAGAAAAATCCTGATGTGGCAGAACTTATTCGTGGAAAAACAGGACGGGTCATCGGGAATCTGACCTCGCTACTAACCCTTCTCAAAGGATTGCCGATGACTTACAATAGAGACCTGCAAGAAGATAAAGAACGGATGTTTGATACGGCAGATACCGTTCTTAAAAGCCTGAGAATATTCGCATCAATGATGGAAAAAGCGCAGTTTAATGAAACGGCTTGCAATATTGCCGCTTCAGATCCACTTTTACTTGCTACAGACTTTGCGGATTATCTCGTAAACAAAGGAATCCCATTCAGAAAAGCGCATCATATAGTCGGAAGCCTTGTAGCGCTTTCCGAAAAAAAGAATATTCCTATCAACAAATTACCCATAGAAGATTTCAAATCTGTTTGTTCAGATATTGGTGAGGACGTATATAAACTATTTGATCTCCGCAAAGCGATTGAAAGACGAAATTTAATCGGCGCTCCGGCACCACGCGAAGTTCAAAAACAGATTTCGCGCTGGAAAAAGATTATAAATGATTGAATTCAGCAATGAATTATAATAGCAAACGCTCTTATGACGACGAACTTGATGAAATTCTCAAAGGCGTGTCGCGTTCTTTCTATCTCACTTTGCGTTTTTTGCCGCGAGAAATTCGTCCACAAGTGTGCATTGCCTATTTGATAGCGCGAGCCTCTGATACCATTGCCGACACCTGTGCAATCCCGGCTCAAAATCGCGTTCAATATCTAACTATGTTAAGAGAAAGGATAAATGGAAATATCACAAAAGAATTTGAAAATGTCGTATCAGAGTTGAAAGAAATACAAGATTCCCGATGCAGTGAATTTGAACGTCGGCTTCTGAATAATATTGACCAGACCATATCAGTAATGGAATCTTTTGACGAAGCCGATATTGAATTAATCCGCGCAGTTATCAGGAACATCACAACAGGGCAGGAACTGGATTTGAGACGATTTTTAAACTCTAATTCCAACAACATAATCTGCCTTAATTCGGATAAAGAATTGGATGAATACACCTATTTTGTCGCCGGTTGCGTCGGAGAGTTCTGGACTAAAATTTGTTTAAAAAAACACCTATTTGCCGATTCAATCAACGAGACTCTGTTAATTGAAAACGGAATAAACTACGGAAAAGGACTGCAATTAATAAATATTTTGCGCGATTTGCCATCGGACTTAAAAACCGGAAGATGTTATATTCCTGTTGAAATGTTGAAAAAACATAATCTTACTCCTTATGAATTAACAAAACCCGAAAACGAAAAGAAATTTAGACCGCTCTACAATTTATATATAAACCGCGCCTATTCGTTCTTAAATTGTGGCAGCGATTATATAAAGATGATCCCACAAACTTCTGCCAGGTTGAAAATCGCCACATCATTTCCTCTACTTATTGGTTTTAAAACGCTCGGAAAATTATCAACCGAAAACGTGTTGAATCCGGATATTAAAATAAAAATAAGCCGCCATTCAGTCT
>JBAMMJ010000022.1:3039-12761 GCA_039793825.1 Verrucomicrobiota bacterium
TCCTCATTCTGGCATATCCCTTTGAACCGTTATTTCGCCGCTTTATTTCGCAAAAATCTTCTTGATTAATCTGGCAAGTCTATCCATATTAATAAAAAAACCAGAACTAGTTATGAATTCATTATATTTTTTTGTAAAAAGGGGCGTTTTATTGACAACACTCTTTATTACAATCATTCCTTGCTATTCACAACTGATTATAAGCGAGTTTATGGCAAGCAACTATCGTTCGCTTGCCGATGAAGATGGAAGTTACGAAGATTGGATTGAAATACATAATTTGGGGACAAATACGGTTAATCTTCAAGGTTGGTATCTAACAGATACAAAGACGGATTTAAGAAAATGGCAGTTCCCATCAACTAATATTAATGCAGGCGGATATATTGTTGTTTTTGCTTCTGGCAAAGATAGACGTAACCCCGGCGCGCGCTTGCATACGAACTTTAAATTAAATAACTCCGGAGAATACCTCGCCCTTGTGAAACCTGATGGGATGACGATAGCCTCTGAATTCTCGCCGGCATTCCCGCCTCAATTTTCCGATATCTCTTATGGAGTTGCCCAAGCCTCTCAGATTCAGAAGTTAATTAGTTCTAACTCTCCAGCCAAAATATTAATTCCATCCAATGGTGGGATAGGAACTATATGGACTGAAATCCTGTTTGACGATTCGTCCTGGATATCCGGCACGAACGGTATAGGTTTTGATACTGGACAAAGACCGGGCGGAGAAAGTTATGCCGAGCTGAAAAATTATTATTCTTTCAACAATAACAATGCTGTAGATTCCGTCGGCTCAGTCTCCGGATCGCTCAATGGTTCGCCATCATTCAGTTCTGGATTTTCCGGTCAGGCGATTAACCTCAATGGCACAAGCCAATACATAAGTTTCTTAAACCTGAATTTAGCCCAAAAGTTTTCTATAAGCGTCTGGATAAAACCAACTATGAAAGGCAATATAATAACGATTGCCGCCAACTCAGGAGGTGGGTTTGCGACAGCTGGTTTTCGCTTTTTCATAAACCAATATCAAACCACAAATGGGTTGATCAATTTTGAAACGGGAGACGGCGCGTCAGGGGCAATTACGCGTTCTCTATATCCTGTTAATTGGGGGGAATGGAACAACATTGTTGTTGTGGCAGACCGGGCATCAGGACGCGGAAAGATATATCTGAACGGCAACGATGTGACTGATCCAAACGCAAATGCTGTAAATCCTAACTTTCCGACCACTGTGGCGTGGGAGATCGGAAGAATGAGCACCGCAGGATTCTACTTTCAGGGTTTGATTGATGATTACGCTATCTGGCAGGGGGAATTATCTCCAACTCAAATAGCTGCTTTGATGGCAGGCGCCCCGCCAACTAATCTGATTGTTTTCAAACAGTTTATCAAAACAGATATTCAAACACAGATGTTCAGCAACAATGCCACAGCATATATAAGAATTCCATTTAACATCACAGACCCGACGGCAATTCAAACCTTAAAATTACGAATGCGTTTTAACGACGGATTTGTGGCATATCTTAACGGGGCAGAAATCGTGCGCAAAAATGCACCTGAAAGCGGATTGGTGGCAGACTCTGTCGCTGAATTTTCCGGCATTCAAGGAAAAGATAATTGGTATTACGGTTATTATGATAAAACTGCTGACCCTGATCAAACATATCAGCCTCAAAATTTTATACCATTTCCAGCTTCTGCAGGTGCTTATGGAACAGGAAATTACTGGACGGGCACGCTGTGGGATTGGTTTAATGGAAATCCGCCATGGACGGAGCTGAATAGTCAAGGTGGACACCCCAATGGAAACAACAATGGCAATATCCACTGGGCAGTCCGCAGGTGGGTAAGCGAAGTCCCTGGCACCCTAAAAATCAATCTCCGCCTGGCAAAATCTAATCCAAACTGCGGCACCGGCACAACAGGCAGAATACTTCACAATGGCGTGGAAAAGTTTTCAAAAGCCATCGGATATAATGATTCAACGGGAATCACGACCAATGTCATAATCTACAATGTAAACATTGGCGACTTCATAGATTTTGTAATTGATCCAACTGGCACAGATGGACAACCGACAGACCCTTGCGACGGCACTATCTTCACCGCTTCCATTGAACATATAGCCCCACCTGAATTAACCTGGAATTCATCCGCCACAACAACCCGCTCGGACTTGCTTGCTATTCAATTTGAGGAATTTGACCTGTATGGAATGAGGAGATTTTTAGTGCCCGGTCAAAATATACTCGCTATTCACGGCTTGAATGTTAGCGCTACAAATGGAAACTTCTTTATAGAAGCAGAACTTGAGTCAGCAACAGCAACAGATATTCAAGAGGGAGTTTTTAGATATTTTGCATTCCCAACACCGGGCGCCCCAAATGGCGCCGGTGTTTCCGATTTAGGACCAATAATCACAGACGTTTCACATTCCCCACAATTGCCTGAAATTGCCAAAGATATCCTTGTGACCGCCAGAATTACGCCAACGTTTGCGCCAATATCATCAAACATTCTCTATTACAGGGTGATGTATGCCAGTGAAATTGCAACCCCTATGCGCGATGATGGAAATGGAGGCGACCTGGTACCCGGGGACGGCGTTTATAGCGCTATTATACCAGCATCAGCATACTCCGCCGGGCAAATGGTAAGATGGTACATTGTCTCCATTGATACTTCAAACCGCGTCTCAAGATTCCCCATTTTAACAGATACGAACCGCTGTCCAATCTATCTTGGCACAGTTATAAAAAATCCAGCTCTAACAAATCCCCTGCCCGTCTTCCACTGGTTTATACAAAATCCTGCTGCTGCGGATACCGACGCCGGGACGAGATGTTCGGTATTTTATAATGGAATATTCTATGACAATGTTTATATCAATATCCATGGCCAATCCAGCAGAGGCTTTCCTAAAAAAAGTTATGATATAGAGTTTAATCCCGGCTATCTTTTCCAATACGATCCAAATCAAAAACCGGTCAGCGATATCAATTTTATGACAACTTATCCCGATAAGGCTCATATGCGAAATATTCTCGCCTATGAAACCTATCGGGAGGCAGGGTGCGCATACCATTGGGTCATCCCAGCGCGTGTCCAGCAAAATGGCAACTTCTGGGGAGATGTTCATTTAATGGAAAATGGGGACGCAGATTTCCTTGAAAGACTCGGGCTAGACCCCAATGGACCGCTTTACAAAATGTATAACACCTTTAATAGCAGCCCTGCGCATGCAACTATTGCCGGCGGCAATGCCGAAAAGAAGACAAGAAAATGGGAAGGCAATGCTGACCTGCTGACGTTATTAAACGGAGTGCTTCAAACAGGCACAAACCGCACCGTCTTTCTCTATGACAATGTGGATATACCGCAGATGATAAATATGCTCGCCACGCGTGTAGTTACTGGAGACCAGGATTGTTGCCATAAGAACTATTATCTTTACCGCGATACAATGGGGAACGGCGAATGGCAGGCTTTTCCGTGGGACGTTGATTTAAGCTTCGGAAGACGATGGATATCATCACTCACATACTGGGACGATACAATGGTAATAGACACTCGTATGCCGGTCGGCGATAATAACGGATTATTCAACGCGCTTTATCAAACACCACAAATTGCTGAAATGTATTGGCGCAGATTGCGCACCTTGATGGATGAATTACTCCAACCACCAGGGACTCCGACAAATCAACTGAAATTTGAAAAAAGAATAGATGAGTTAACCGCCATTATTGCCCCTGATGCCGCGCTTGACCTTGCTAAATGGGGAACGTGGGGAAATGGTTCAGCCTCTTCAACCTGCTGCATTCAAACACAACCACAGGCTGCCGATATCATCAAATACACCTATCTGCCACAAAGAAGAATTTATCTATTCAGTAATATGGTAGTCACCTCAGGCGGGAGAATTCCGCTCGCGCAACCCCAAGACGCAAAAATCGGGTTTGCCAAGATTGAGTTTAATCCCGCATCAGGCAGACAATCCGAAGAGTATATACAATTGACTAATTTTAATTCTTTTGCAGTTGACATTTCAGGCTGGCGACTTGAAGGCGCCATCAAACACGTCTTCAAACCTGGAACCGTTATTCCTTCCTACGGCACGCTATATGTTTCTCCAGATGTAAATGCATTTCGCTCCCGTCAGGTCCCTCCAAAAGGCGGTATGGGACTCTTTGTACAGGGTAACTACAAGGGCAAACTTTCGGCTCGCGGAGAGGCAATATTGTTGCTTGATAAATATGGTAACTTCATAAATATTGGCGCTTATACGCCAAATCCAAGCCTTGCTCAACAATACTTAAGAATTACTGAATTAATGTACAACCCTGCACCAGTTGATGGCAGTGGTTATGACGCGCAAGAATTTGAATACATTGAATTAAAAAATATAGGTTCAGCAGCTATTTCATTAATCGGTGTTAGATTTACAAATGGTATCAACTTTGATTTCTCCACAAGCCAGGTACAATCTCTCTCACCCGGACAAAAAGTCCTTGTTGTGAAAAATTTAAATGCGTTCACATCTAAATACGGAGACCAGACTAATCTAATAGCAGGCGTTTATTCTGGAAATTTAGATAACAATGGAGAACGGATAACCCTGATTGACTCAAACGGCGAGGAAATACTTGATTTTACTTATAGCGACAACTGGTATCCAATTACCGATGGTTTTGGTTTTTCTCTTGTTATAGTTAATGAA
This sequence comes from Verrucomicrobiota bacterium, assembly GCA_039793825.1. GTDB lineage: Bacteria > Verrucomicrobiota > Verrucomicrobiia > Limisphaerales > JAKPVM01 > JAKPVM01. Next base: position 7,772 of record JBAMMJ010000022.1, read on the forward strand.
AACGCTAAATCGGAAGAATGGAATAATAAAGAAAACTGGCGTCCCAGCGCCCTTCTTGATGGTTCCCCAGCCAATGATGACCCGCTACCAGTGCCTATCCCACAGATATTTGTAAATGAAGTACTTTCCCGTTCAGATAATCCTCCGCCATTAGATACTATAGAATTGTATAACCCCAACCCCTACCCGGTCAATATCAGCGGATGGTATTTAACTGATGACTTTCGCACCCCAAAGAAATATCGCATTCCTGACGGCACCATTATCCAACCATTCTCATTCTGGATTGTTGACGAATCGGAATTTAATAAACAGCCCGGTATCCCGCCTAATTTCGCGCTATCGGCAGGCGGCGACGAAGTCTATCTATTCTCAGCAGATACCAATGGAACGCTTACAGGTTACTACGATGGATTTGAATTCGGAGCGACAGAAAACGGTATAACACTTGGCAGATTTGTAACAAGCGATGGGAAAATACATTTCGTTGCCCAAGCACAACCAACCCCTGGCTCAAGTAATTCTTATCCCCGTATTGATGATATTATCATCAGTGAAATTATGTATAATCCTCCAACTGAAAATACTAACAATCCTCAATTAAGCTTCGTTGAGATTGCCAACATATCAACTAACGCAGTGAAATTATTCTTAAATAATACTACCAATGTGTGGAAACTTGACGGCGGAATTCAATACAGTTTTCCAACCAATACAATTCTTCAGACAGGCGAAAAAGTCTTGATTACAGGTTTCAACCCAGAATCTGACCTTGAAACATTAAACAAATTCCGTCAGTTTTACAGAATCTCAACAAACATTAGAATTTTTGGTCCTTTCAGCAAAAAATTAAACAATGATGAGGATGAAATTAAGTTATTCAAACCGAATCTGGATAAATCTGGCATTGTAATGGAGGTATTGGTTGAAACAGTGCATTATAAAGACTCTTTACCTTGGGACGCTGGCGCTGATGGAACTGGACTATCCTTACAAAGGGTAAATTCAAATATTTTCGCAAACGAACCAACAAACTGGGTTGCCGCAATGCCAACACCCGGAGATTCTTTGCTAAACTGGAACCCGCCAGTTATAACCGCTCAGCCGCAAAGCCAGATTGTCTTTCTTGGCAGCAATTTCGCATTACGGGTTGAAGTTCAAGGAGAAGAACCAATCAGATATCAATGGAGGTTTAATGGGCAAATCATAGAATCGGCAACCAATTCAACATTTGTGATATCAAATGCCCAACTATATCATTCAGGGATATATCAGGTTAGCGCTATAAATAATTCAGGATCAGTATCAAGTGCCGAGGCAAAAATATCGGTTCTCATCCCAGCGTCAATTTTATCCCAGCCACAGGATATTACGGTATTTCCGGGGCAACCGGCAGTTTTTGGAATTGCGGCTTCAAGCATTTCATCAATTACATATCAATGGCTTAAGAATGGCGTCCCTATTGCTGGCGCAACCAATTCCATCCTGACAATACCATCAGCATATCCATCAGACTCTGGCGAATATTCAGTCCTTGTCACAGATGCGGTCGGAACTATAAGCAGTCAGCCGGCAAAATTAACAGTCTTGACGCATCCTCTTTTTATACTCCACCCGTTGACAACCAACATAAATCCGGGTTTATCCGCAACATTCACCGCGCTTGCAACAAGCAGCACACCAATACGGTATCAATGGCGTCATAACGGAATTGACATACCGGGCGAAACAAATACATCCATTACTATTGTTAATGCCCAACTTGAACAATCTGGTATCTACACCGTTGTTGCAACCGATGATTATGGTTCATTTGAAAGTAACCCGGCAGACTTAAACGTCCTTGTGCGACCAACAATTATTAAACAAATCACGCCATCCAACTTCGTTGCCCGCGTTGGAGAAGAGGTTAATTTTGAGGTTGGCGCGTATGGACTTTTGCCAATTAGTTACCGATGGCGTCAAAATAGCGCTACAGTTACAAATATTATAATCCGTAGCACAAATTGTATATTCACGATCACGAATGTTCAGTTCAGCAACGCAGGGTATTATGATGTGGCTATAACAAATGTGGCAGGTTCTGCGGCAGGCCTGACCGCCCGGGCTTATTTAACCGTTATCACACCGATGAGTAACGCAATTGTAAGACCAGGCTCAAATGCCCTGTTTACACTAAATGCAAAAGTAACCGCCGCGACAACAGTACCCGCAAATATGGCGCTAAAATATCAATGGTGGTTTAACGACACAAATCTAATAACCCTTTCTGGTACAAATTTCCTTGTGATTACAAACGTTGTCTACGAAAATCAAGGCGCATACACAGTGATTGCTACAAATTCAGTTGGAACTATCATCACCCAAACTGCTTATCTTATAATAAGAGAAAAACCGATCATCGTAAGACATCCAGTCTCCCAAACAATCCAGAGCGGTCAAACTGTTCAATTTTCAATTATTGCCGAAGATGCAGAACCAATTCTGTATAAATGGTTCTTTAATGAAGTTGAAATCCCCAGCGCCAATGAACCAACACTCATTATTACAAACACGCCACCGTCTGCGGCAGGACGATATTACGCCATTGCATACAACAATGCTGGCTCGGCAACAAGCGACATAGCAACACTTTTAATTCAGACCACCAATGATTCCGACAATGATGGAATGCCTGATGATTGGGAAATTGCAAATGGATTGAATCCTAATTACAATGATGCCGGTGATGACCCCGATGGGGACGGTATGACGAACCTTGCTGAGCATATTGCCGGCACAAACCCAAACGATCCAACAAGCAAACTTAGAATATCTTCATTCCTTATTGACGATACAGGTGCAGTCAAAATTGAATTTGATACAATTGCCGATAAACAATATACAATAGAATACAAAACAAATTTAGATAGTGACCTGTGGACAATCATAACCAATCTGACTGCAACATCAAACAAACTCATCATCAAGGAATTTCCATCCTCCAATAATAAACAAAGATTCTATAGAATCGGCGTTAAAAAATAAATTCATACCTGAAAACAACTATGAATACATCTAATTGACTCAGAAAAACAGTTTGACAAATCTAATTTTTAAATTAATATAACTTTTGGCAATGGGGTTTGCCTGCTCGTTATAGCAAACCGCGTAGATAAAACCTGCGCTGATAACTCCTACGCAACGAGAGTTATTGTTTATGTTAGCTGTGGTTTTAAAATCTGCCTTAAATAACGAGCAGGAATGTAAAAACCTTCTTCAGACAGGTTGGGAACAAATTCATACAATAAATACCAGTTTCAATTCAAATCCGTTCTATCTGGTTTTGCGGTGTAGCCTATGACAATGTTAACGGGTCAGGAAATTTCTAATAAAACCCGCCTTCTATTGCGGCTGGAAGAGATTATTTGCGAATACAATCTCGTTGGTATGCAACCATATCTTGTTGCCTGCAACAAAATGTTAAAAGACCAACACATCGTTGAGGTTGGAATTTTTGGAAGGTTCAAATCCGGCAAAAGTTCGTTCATCAATAGCCTAATTGGCAAGACGTTGTTGCCAATCAGCGCAATTCCGCTTACGGCTGTTATCACAAAAATAAGTTATGGCAGGAGAGAAGGATCAATAGTTAATTTTTTAGACGGGCGCGTGGAAGAGATACCCATTCAGGATGTGGTCGGGTATGTAGGCGAAGCCTTTAATCCAAAAAACTGTAAAAATGTGGATTCTGTCCAGATCCAGACCCCACAGTTATGTCGTTATGAACCGATTCAGTTCATAGACACGCCCGGTCTTGAAAGTGTTTTTGAACACAATACAAAAACCTCTATTGAGTGGTTGCCGAACGTCGTTGTCGCAATCGTCGCAATTAGTTGCGATGCGCCGCTCGCAGAGCAGGATATAAACTTAATTGGCAGTCTTCTTGATAAAACGAATAAAATAATCATTCTGCTGACAAAAGCAGACCTGCTACAGGAAAGTCAAATAGCTGAGGTTAAAGAATTCGTCGCAAATATGCTTCATAAAAAATATAACCGCGAGTTTCCAATCTATTTTTATTCAACGAAACCGGGATATGAGCATTTACGTGAAATGCTGGATAGGGAGGTCTTCCTTCCACTAAAAGAAAGCGGCAGAAAGACGTTTGAAGATGTAATCAATTTTAAATTAACCTCGCTCTGTCGGGCAACAAAGGCGCTGCTGGAAGTTGCGCTCCAATCGTCGCAATGCGCCGAAAATACAAAATCAGAGTTAAAGATTAAACTGATGCAGGAGCGGGAACGGTTTTTGCGCGTCCGCGAGGAGATTCGGATTTTTGAAAATCACTTGAAGGCTGCCGCATTTGATGACTATCTGCGCGAACTTGAGCCAGAACAAAAACGGATTCAACACCAATTGCAGATGGAATTTTCAGAGGCGTTGACCGCCTATAACCTTAAACTGCCTGCGTTTATGGAGGAATTTGGCAGGTGGCTTCGCCAGCGGCTCGCGACCGAACTTCTAACCATCTCAAGCAAACGTCGTCTGCTGTTTCTGGAGCCGTTAAACAAAAGTAAAAATTATCTAACAAATTTGTGCGAGGCTTCACGCTCTCGCCTCATAGGCACCCTTCAACAGGCGCTCGGAGTAGAACTAAATTTCCCTGAATTTTCAGTAGAAATCCCTGAAATAGAATCACCACCAATTGACGTGAACATCTATTTTATGGTGCCGATGGACATCATTGGAAATTTAGTACCAGCCTGGCTTTTAAAACCATTTTTAAAGAGCAATCTGAGGCGTAGAATAAATGACGAAACAGAGAAAAACATATCGCGCCTTGCCGCACAATGGCAGGCGCGGGTTGGCGTCGCAATAAAAGAACTCTGTTCGCGAACAATCAATTTTATGGAAAACGAGTTTTCCACAATTGAATCAATGCTGATGCACTCGCCTGATAAATCCGCCGCAATAGCCCGTATAATTGATGAGCTCAATGAGGTTGAAGGCG
>JBAMMJ010000023.1:0-12758 GCA_039793825.1 Verrucomicrobiota bacterium
CAAACGGTTTTGCTATGATGGCGTTTTCTTTTAATGATTTAGGTGTTTTTGGTTATTGTTAAAATTTATAAGTTTGTGTAATAATAGGCGCAATTATGACCTCAATTGGGACGAGCGAAAACTATTATTTGCCGAGTCGGCGAATCACTGAAATAGCCGAAGGCTTAAATATTGACCCGGAGAACATCTGGCTTCACGGGCATTATATCGCAAAAATTCATATTGACGAGTTGAAGGCGCGGGAAAGAAGGCCGGATGGCGAGTTGATACTCGTGACGGCGATGACTCCAACGCCGCAAGGCGAGGGAAAAACGACGACCACAATAGGGCTTGCCGATGGTTTGAGGCATATTGGAAAAAGTTCAATGATTTGCATCCGCGAGCCATCGCTTGGACCGTATTTTGGGATAAAAGGGGGCGGAACGGGCGCCGGGAAAGCTCAGGTGATTCCTGCTGAGGATATCAACCTGCACTTTGTCGGCGATATGTATGCGGTGGAAAAGGCGAACAATCTACTTGCCGCGATGCTGGATAATCATCTGCAACACGGAAATGAGTTGAACATTGATCCTCGGCGCGTTGTGTTAAAACGGGTGATTGACCTGAACGATCGCGCCCTGCGCGACATAATCATCGGGCTTGGCGGACCGATGAACGGTGTGCCGCGGCGGGATGGATTTAATATTAACCCGGCGTCGGAAGTTATGGCGATTCTCTGTCTTGCGCGAGATTTTTTTGATCTTGGCGAGAGGATTTCAAGGATGGTTGTTGCCTTTACATACAAGGGAGAACCTGTTCGGGCAGAAGCGTTGCAGGCTGTTGGAGCGATGCAGGTGCTTCTGCGGGATGCGATACATCCAAATATTGTGCAGTCCATTGAAGGCACACCGGCTTTTGTGCACGGAGGTCCGTTTGCCAATATTGCTCATGGCACAAACTCGGTGATCGCCACAAAAATGGCTTTAAAACTTGCCGATTACGTGGTCACAGAGGCTGGATTTGCCACAGACCTCGGCGCGGAAAAGTTTTTTCATATCAAATGTCGGACAGCAGGGCTCAGACCGTCGGCGGTTGTAATTGTTGCTACATTAAAAGCCATTGAATATCACGGCGGCAAAAAACCGACCGGTGGGTATGGAAATCTGTTAAAACACATAGAAAATATCCGAGCTTTTGGAATTGAACCGGTCGTGGCGATCAACAGATTTGCCGACGATAAACCTCAAGACCTATCGGCTCTGGTAAAATTCTGCGAACGTAACGACGTTGAAGCGGTTATTGCCGAGCATTACGAGAAAGGTGGCGCCGGCGCAAAAGAGCTTGCCGAAGCAGTCCTGCGCGCAATTGCAAAAAATAAGAAACGCAAATTTAGATTTCTTTACGACCTGAATCTGCCGCTTGATAAAAAGATAGAAAAAATAGCAAAGACAATCTATGGCGCAGATGGCGTTGAATTTGAAAAGAGCGCAAAGAGCGATCTTAAATTGATGGAGAAACTTGGATTTTCAGAGCTGCCGGTTTGCGTTGCAAAGACGGCGCTGTCGCTCTCGGACGAGCCATCGCTTCGGGGCAGACCCTCCGGGTTCAAGGTCAGGGTGAACGAATTAAGAATAAGCGCCGGCGCCGGGTTTGTAGTTGCCATTTGCGGCAATATTGTAACGATGCCGGGTCTGCCAAAGGTGCCGGCGGCGGCGCGGATAAAAATCCTTCCCGACGGCAGAGCGACTGGATTCTCTTAAAACTTTTTGCAGGCTAATGGCGACTGTGTGGGGCGCGGCGGCAGGATATGTCAAAAACCGAGCGCAGCCGCCGCACTGGTATGTTTTAAAGGTCTGGAATTAAGAATTGGGGGAGATTGATAATAAATTTTAAGGTGTTTCAGAGCGGTGTTGCGCTATCGCCTGGCGCTGCGCTCAAAGAGGGGGCGATGGCATCGCCGTCCAACAAGCTCTCTACTGGCAAAATGTGGATTGAAATATATCTGCAGGGTGCAAATATTGAAATGGTATTGTGGAGAATCAATTATGGATGACTCAATAAAAGGTCTGCATCTTACTGCGGCAGAGTTTGAGAAGTATGGAAAAGATGTCCTGCGCTGGATAACCAATTATTATGAACGGGTTGAGGAATTCCCGGTTATGCCTGAGGTTAGACCGGGCGATATAATGGCAAAACTGCCAGAGTCTCCGCCTGAGAAGGGTGAAGATTTTTCCAGAGTATTGAAAGACCTTGATGAGATTGTCCTGCCGGGGATTTTACACTGGCAATCTCCAAAATTCTTTGGATATTTTCCGGCAAACACCTCGCCGCCATCAATTCTGGGGGAACTTGTTTGCGCCGCGCTCGGGGTTCAGGGAATGATGTGGTCAACCAGTCCTGCTTGCACCGAGCTTGAAACGCGTGTGCTTGACTGGGTAGCTGAAATGCTTAATTTGCCGGAGAAATTTAGATATCGCTCTGGTGAGGGTGGCGGAGTGATTCAAGACTCTGCTTCAAGCGCCGCGTTGTGCGCAATTGTAGCGGCGCGCGAGCGCGCGACGAACTATGAATCAAACCTGCGCGGCTGCCGCACAGACCTTGTAGCATACGCATCAAGGGAGGCTCATTCTTCAATTGAAAAAGGAATTAAAATCGCAGGCATCGGGAGCAATAATCTGCGGTTAATCGGAGTAAACGAGAATTTTGAAATGCGCGCCGATTTGCTTGAAGAGCAGATTAACCGCGACCTTGCCTGCGGGCTTAAACCGTTTTTTGTGTGCGCAACAGTCGGCACAACCTCTTCGTGTGCAATTGACCCGCTTGAGCAAATCGGCAAGGTCTGCGAGAAATATAACCTATGGCTGCACGTTGACGCCGCAATGGGGGGAACCGCCGCAATCTGTCCTGAGTTCAGACATATTTTGAACGGAATTGAATACGCATCAAGCTTCTGTTTCAACCCGCATAAATGGATGTTTACAAATTTTGACTGCGATTGTTTTTATGTTGCCGACAAAAAATCGCTTATCCTCGCGCTCTCAATTATGCCTGAATACCTCAAAAATCAGGCTACCGAGTCTGGCGCGGTTATTGATTATCGCGACTGGCAAATACCGCTCGGCAGGCGTTTTCGCTCACTCAAACTCTGGTTTGTAATCCGTCATTATGGAGTTGAGGGGCTGCAAAAAATGGTGAGACACCACATTCTTCTGGCACAAAAATTTGCTGACTGGGTCCGTGAAAGCCCTGACTTTGAGCTCGCAGCCCCGCAAAAACTCAATCTTATTTGCTTCCGATATAAAGGCGACGACAAATTCAATGAACAACTCTTAAACAACATCAACCGCAGCGGCGAAATTTATCTCAGCCATACTAAACTCAACAACCGATTTGTATTGAGAATGTGCATAGGCCAGACTTTTACCCGCGTCCGCCATGTGCAAGAGGCGTTCAGGGTAATTCAAGAAAAAGCAAAAGAATTGGCGACGATTAAATAAATAGATTTTGCAAAAATTCACCGGCGCCGATGAACAACGGTGGATAATTACCACACCATAAAACCAACTAACTTCGGATTTTTTAAAACGGATGCTATCCGATTCGCCATTCCTCCATCTGATTGGTTGTTTTTATAAAATAGTAAATGTTTGTCAGGATAATAACACAATTGATATTGATATTATCTGGAGCGTCTATAGAAGCGTATGAAAAAGAACAATCTATTAATGGTAAAAACGGCGCGTCGTTTAACTCAATATTTTCTGATTGGAACGGTCGGATTTTATTTATGCTGCCAGGCTGAGGATTGGACTGGTTGGCGCGGGGCTGAACGCGACGCGGTGTGCAAAGAAACCGGATTAAAACTCAGCGACGCAGAGCCGAAACTGCTCTGGGAGTTTGAAGGCGTTGGCAAAGGCTATTCAAGCGTAGCGGTGGTTGGAAACAAATTATATACTCTTGGCGATATAACAGGAGACGACGGTTCACCCAGCCAGTATTTAATTTGTATTGACATCGGCTCGCAGAAAAAATTATGGCAGACGAAGATCGGTCCGCCTCATCAGGATGGCGCGCGTGGCACACCGACGGTTGACGGCAATCTTGTATTTGCTATCGGCACCGACGGGGACCTTGTTTGTGTAAATGGAGAAAACGGGGAGATTTTATGGAAGGTCAACCTTGTCAGAGACCTTGGCGGCAAGATGATGTCAGGGTGGAAATTCAGTGAATCCCCTCTTGTAGATGGGGATCGGGTTGTGGTGACACCTGGGACAAAAGATGCGGCGATCGCCGCGCTGGATAAAAAGAGTGGCAAACTCATCTGGAAAACTCAAATGCCGAATTTCGGCAACAAAGGCGGAGACGGCGCAGGTTATTCCTCAATTGTTATCAGCAGGGCTTGTGGAATAAAACAATATGTGCAGATTCTTGGTCGCGGCTGCATTGGAGTTGCCGCGGAAGATGGCAGATTTCTCTGGGGGTATAACCGTGTGGCAAATAGTGTGGCAAATATCCCGACTCCGGTCGTTTACGGGGATTACGTCTTTTGCTCAACCGCCTACAATACCGGCTCGGCGCTTTTGAGACTTGTCCTTGAGGGCGGGAATAAAATCAAAGTGGAGGAAGTCTATTGGATTGACAGCAACACTTTTCAGAACCATCACGGCGGCTTTGTAAAGGTGGGAGATTTCATCTATGGCGGTCACGGTCAAAACAAAGGTGAGCCTGTTTGCATTGAGTTTATGACAGGAAAAATTAGATGGAAAGAAACCCAGCCGGCAAAAGGTTCGGCGGCGGTGTTGTATGCTGACGGGACGCTAATCTTCCGATATGATGACGGAACGGTTTGCTTTATTGAAGCCAACCCTGACGCTTTCAAATTAAAACGCAAATTTACTCCTCCGAAAAAGGGAGGTATGAGCGGACCCGCCTGGGCTCACCCTGTTATCTCCAACGGCAAATTATACCTGCGTCACAATAACGTAATTCAGTGTTTTAATGTCAAGGGCGGTTAATACAAGGGGCTTTTCCGTTTCAACTTTGTGCGCACTCGTTGATCATTAATTAAATCTGTCATCAACAAGGAAACGGTTTGTTTTGCATTTCATAGAATGAGGATTAAAAGCTATTTTTATCCTGTAGATTAAAAAATTTATTGTAGACGGAGCGAATGGCTGCGCGGCAGTTTTTTACATCTTCCCTGAATTCGTCCGGGGTATTGTAACCGCAACGGACGGAGACTCTATAAAACGGAGCCGGTTCGTCAGGGAGCATAACCTCGCCTTCGTAGCTCCAGCGGCGCAAGATACCTTCAATTCGGCGGAGTTTGATGTAATTTTCAATCAATGTCTCAATATCGCGTTGTGGAATAACGCCTTCGGATTTTGCGTGAATTAGCGCGCGCAAGGTGTTTGGTTCATACCAGCCCTGTTCAAGGCAGAGAGTCTGGGCGATGAATTCAGCGTCCATCAGCCCGCCTGTGCCGGTCTTTATTGCGATATCGTTTTTTCCCTGCGGTGTTCGCTCTTTCTCAATCCTCTGGCGCATCCTGATTATCTCTTTTTTCCAGTCGGGTTTATAAGCGGCGAGCGGCAGAGATGGGCTTTTGAAATTGATGATTTTTTTAGCCAGATTCAGAAATGTACTGCCGGTTTCGGCGTTGCCGGCTACAGGTCGCGAGCGCGTCAAAGCCTGAATTTCCCAGAGTTGTGCACGTTTTCGGTAATAATTTTCGTAGGCGTCAATAGTATTGACCAGGAGCCCTTTTTCGCCGTCGGGTCGTAGTCGGGCGTCAATTTTAAAAACAATTCCTTGAGCGGTCTGGCGGTTGAGCATATCCATAATCTCGGCTGCCAGCGGCTGGAGTGCGTGGAGCTGGCTCTCCGTTTCTGAGGCTACAAATATGACATCAAGGTCTGAACCATAATCTATCTCCTGCCCGCCGAGTTTTCCCATACCGATTATTGCGAATGGCTGGCTTGTGAATCCGTGTTTACTGAACACGACTTTGCAGGCATACTGCAAGCAGGCTTCCGCGAGGGATGAGAGTTCGGCGAGGCATTGGTCAAAGTCCGCGAGTCCGAGTATATCTCTTAAGCCGATCCGCATTCGTTCTGCTTCGTGGTATTTTCTGAGCCAGAGGTATTGGTCGGGGTCGTTGAAGCCGTGCAGCATTTCTTCAAGGATTTCCTCAACCGATTTGGTTCTTTTAAGTCTACCGCCAAGCACAAGGTCTTCAAAAAGGTCCGGGGTGCGGATAGCGGTTTCGGCGAGAAATTCTGAGCGGTCAAACAACAAAAGCACGAGTTCAAAAAAAGCCGGGTGAGCCTCCCAGGTTTCATACAGCGTAGAGCGAGCGCCGTAGGCGGAAACAAAACTATCAAGCCTTGCAACCACACGGTCGGGGTCGGAAAGGATCGGTCGTTTCACAGGTCCGGGCACGTTATCAAGTTTCTGAATTACTGCGTTGGATTTTTCAGGAAGATTTTCCGCAGGGGCGGGACAGAATTGAAGCAATTTTTCAATCAATCCAAACGCGACCTTCATAGTTCTGCGCGAAATGTGGATATATCCCGGTCCGAGCGCAAATTCTCTCAAAAGCCGCAAAGCGCGTTGTGGGTCTCTAAATTTGCATTGAGTCAATAGTTTAATCCACTCATTCTCTTTTCCTTCAAAGGAATCCGGGATAGACGGTCTGGTTTTGGTTTTTTTTGCGTAAAAATATTTGCGGTAGATTTTTCTGACTGTGGATGTATGAAAACGAAGAGCCGCGGTAAAACTTTTTATATCTTCAAATCCCATCAGGCGCGCAAGCCGAATTTTGTTCTCTTTTTGCGACGGAATGGTATGCGTTTGTTGTTCCCGTTCCATTTGAAGGCGGTGTTCAAGTTTTCTCAAGAATTTGTATGCCTCTTGAAGCGCTTGCACCTCTTGCATTGGAAGCAACTCGTAAGCGGAGAGTTTTTTCATACAGGCGAGTGTGTTTGCTTCCTGGATGAATGGCATTTTGCCGCCATAAATTAGTTGATGAAGTTGAACGATAAACTCAATCTCTCGTATTCCGCCGCGTCCGAGTTTTATATTTCGGTCAAGCTCGCCGCTTTTTACGACTTCGTTTTCTATCCGTTCTTTCATCTCGGAGATATCTTCAAGGACGCGTTCGCTTACTGAGCGCGGGAATCTGAAAGGCTGGATAGTTTCAATGAACTCGTTGGCGAGCCGATCATCGCCTGCGACGCCGCGCGCCTTAATTAACATCAATCGTTCCCAGGTTTGTCCGTATTGGGCATAGAAGTTTTCATAACTTTCAATAGACCGCACAAGCGGACCGCTTTTGCCTTCCGGGCGCAACCGCAGGTCAATCCTGTACAATCTTCCTTCGGGCGCTGGATTTGAGACTTCAAATATAAAAGCCTCCGCAAGGCGGGTGAAAAACTGGTGGTTAGACATTCCCTTTGTCAATTCGGTGTCGGGTTGAGGCGGTTGGCGCGACAGCAGTCCCTCGTCTGTATAAACAAATATGACGTCAATGTCTGAACTGTAATTGAGTTCGCGCCCCCCCAATTTCCCCAACCCGATTACGGCAAAGGAAGTATTTACCCAGCGGTTTGAAAGCGGGTCTTTATGATATGGGGCACCAAACTTATTTGTAAATTGCGCCCACAAAATTTCATAAACCGAGTCAAGACAAACATCGGCAAGGTCAGAAATCTCTTCAAGTATCTCTTCAATTGTAGCAATTCCCGACAGGTCGCGCGCCGCGATTCTTGCGGTCTGTTTCTGTTTAAAAATCCGCAGAGTTGCAAGGGCTTTTCCATATTCTTGAGAGTCAATCAGCGGAGCAAGTTCGGTTTTTATTTGCCGCTTTAGCCGTTCCTTTGAAGATTTTGATTTAAGATTCTCTAAGTTGAGGATATCGCGCAACCATTCGGGATTAGAGACCAACCGTTCAGCGATTATTTCCGAACCGCTGATGAGGGCGCATAGGACTTTAAATTCTTCGGTGTGAATTCTCTTTAGCCAGTCTTTGCCGAGCGCGTTTTCTAAAAGTTTTAGATATTGCGCGGTTCGTTGTGGGTCTGGCGCGCTTTTAATGATAGATTCTAAATCGTTTACGTCCATCAAAGCATCAACTGGTTGACATTTAAATGCTTATTGGCACATCTTGAAATTGTTGGGACGTAGCGTTTTTGAGATTTTGATCAAACGCCAAAGACTTTTCTGACAAATTCTCTGCTTCGTTTATGGTTTTCAACAACGGAACGAGTAATCTTTGTGCCTCCTTCAATGGCAAGCTCAACTGTGTAGATCGGGGCGAGTTTATGTTCTTTTGCATAACGCGCCACTTCTTCATAATCAATATCGCCGCTATCAAGGTCTTCCCACCAAACGTTGTTTCTGCTCTGCCGCAGGTGCCAGGTCACTACTCGGTTACCATATAGTTTTAGCGCCTCAATTGGCATAACCCCACCTTTCCAGACCCAGTGCACATCGTAGCAGAAGCCGACCAATTCAGGGTCTGTGTTTTTAAAATTGTAATGGAACTCGCGAGCCTTGTTTGCCATTTCGGGAAGATGATTATGGATTCCAAGCCGCATACCGAGCGCTTTTAGACCCGCGCCGAGTTTTTGAAGCGCAGCCGCCTGTGTTTTTAGCTCCTCATCGGTTTTCTCTCTGCCAATCGGGTCGGGATTGCAACTGATTATTTTGAATCCAGCCCTTGCGCATACCTTGCAGGCTGAAAGAATTTTTTCCACAGTTTCGTCTGCCCTTCCTGCTTCGTGGAGTCTGGCGCCGGTGTAAAGACTAACAGGTTTTAAACCTCTTGATTTAAGCTGCTCGGCAAAGGCGGCATTGGCGTCCGGATTGTTAACGTTCATAAAATTCTCCAGGTAATCATAGCCGCAATCGCGCAGCGCCTGTATAACCTCGCCGACATCAAGTTTCCGTTTCTCCCGCTGGGCGTATTGTCCCCAGCCATAAATATTTGAGCCAACAAGTGGCGTCGTGTCAGTTTTTTGCGTTTCAGCTCCGCATACATTGCTACAGCTCATCGCAATTAATCCGCCAGCCGCAGCAGCATTGATACATAAAAATTCACGTCGGCTAATATTGCCGAATATGTTTGATGACTTTTTCATAATTTTATTTAAATAGATTTTTCGGTCTGTTGCGATAAAAAAATTGATCTTATAAAGATTAATGAATTTTAAATCTTTTAATCTCTCCATTGTTTATATATAAAAACATAGAGATTAACAGGATAGAATAAAGATGCGGAGCGGACTTGTTTTTAACATCCAGCGCTATTCCATCTATGATGGACCGGGAATACGCACCACTGTTTTTTTAAAAGGATGTCCGCTAAATTGTTTGTGGTGTCACAACCCGGAAGGCATTTTGCCGAGCCGCCAGATTATAGTATTTGAATCCAGGTGCGTCTCCTGCGGAAAATGTGTTGAAATATGTCCGACGTTGCAGGAGAAACCAAGGTCTCGGCAGCACTATGTAGGAGGAGAACGCGGTAAGGTTAGACCGATATCTGTCTTAAAAGTCTCGGAGTGCCGATTATGCGGGGATTGTGTTGAGGTATGTCCGAGCCGGGCGCGCCAGTTTACCGGAGTTGAATACGGCGCGCGTGAACTTGTTCAGGAAGTTTTAAAGGACAGAATGTTTTTTGAAGAATCAAATGGTGGAGTAACTTTTTCTGGCGGCGAGCCGCTTGCGCAGCCTGAATTTCTCATAGAAGTTTTAAAACTGCTTAAAAGAGAGGGAATTCATACCGCTGTAGACACCTGCGGCTACGCGCCGCAAGAGGTTGTTAGAGATGTTGCAAAAGAAACCGATCTGTTCCTGTTTGACATAAAACTTATGTCGCCCGAGTTACATCGGATTTATACCGGCGTAACAAACGAGCTAATATTAGAAAACCTCGCTTTGTTGAACAAAATCCATAATAATATCTGGATAAGAATACCGGTGATTACAGATGTTAATACTGACCAAAGAGAGATCACGGCTATGGCAGATTTTATCAGGTCAGCGCGGTCTGCGCGCCAGATAAACCTGCTTCCATACCACAAGACAGGAATCGCCAAAGGAAAGCGGATTAATATAGACTCAAACCCGCTTGAGTTTGATACGCCGTCGGATGAAATACTTGAAAGGATAAAAAATATTTTATCAAAAACAAATCTGCCTGTTAAAGTTGGAGGATAATTATGACAGAAAGAACTGCAAGATTGCGCGAGTTGAGCCTTAAGGCAAAGCCGCGAATATCGTCTGAACGGGCTGCATTGGTGACGGAATTCTATGAGAAAAATCTCGGTCTATATTCTCCGCCTGTGATGAGAGCAAAGACGTTCTACTATCTGTGTGAGCGCAAGACGATATACATTGGGGAGGATGAACTAATTGTTGGCGAACGCGGTCCGGCGCCTAAAGCCACCCCAACTTATCCTGAACTGACCTGTCATAGCATTGAAGACCTATACATTCTCAACAGCCGCCCAAAAACAAGCTACGCTGTTGATGAGGAGTGCATAAAACTTTACGCCGAAAAAATTATCCCGTTCTGGCGCGGCAGGTCTATAAGAGACAGAATGTTCGGTTTGCTCCCGCAGGAATGGAAAGATTGCTATGAGGCTGGCATCTTCACTGAATTTATGGAACAACGCGCCCCGGGGCACACCGTACTTGATGATAAAATTTACAACAAGGGGATGCTTGATTTTAAGAAGGAGATAGCCGAGGCGATGGCGGGGCTTGATTTTATTAACGACCCGCGCGCCTATGATAAGCTGGAGCAACTCAAGGCGATGGATATCGCATGCGACGCACTGATTCTTTTTGCGAAACGGCACGCCGAGCTTGCGATGAAGCTGGCTGATAATTCAGAATCGGAGACGCGCAGGAAAGAATTGCTGAAAATTGCCGAGGTATGCTCGCGGGTTCCCGCAAACGCGCCGCGCAATTTTTATGAGGCGCTTCAATATTACTGGTTTTGCCACCTTGGCGTTATTACCGAATTAAACGGGTGGGACTCGTTTAATCCGGGACATCTTGACCAGCATCTATTGCCGTTCTATCAAAAAGGGATTGCCGACGGTACGCTAACCTATGAAAGCGCCCGCGAGTTGCTTGAATGCTTTTTTATAAAGTTCAATAATCACCCCGCCCCGCCAAAAGTCGGCGTCACGGCTGAAGAAAGCGGAACATACACCGATTTTGCAAACATCAACATCGGCGGCTTGCTAAGAGATGGATCAGACGGGTCAAACGAAATTTCGCATCTGCTTCTTGACATCATTGACGAGATGCACCTGCTGCAACCAAGTTCAAATATCCAGCTCTCCAAAAAGACCCCGGACGCCTTATTAAAACATGCCCTGCGGGTAATACGAAAAGGATATGGATTTCCATCAATATTCAATGTTGACGCCGTTATTCAGGAGCAATTGCGGCAGGGAAAAACCATTGAAGACGCCCGCGCCGGCGGTTGCAGCGGCTGCGTTGAAACCGGCGCCTTTGGCAAAGAGGCATTTATCCTGACCGGTTATTTTAACCTGCCAAAGATACTGGAAATTACGCTTCACAACGGATTTGACCCGCGAACAAAAAAACAGATAGGGTTAAAAACCGGAAAACCTGAAGACTTTAAGTCGTTTGACGAATTATTCAACGCCTATCAAAGACAGCTGAACCATTTTCTTGAAATCAAACTCAAAGGAAATCATCTTATTGAACGGCTTTACGCTACAGAGATGCCGGCGCCGTTTCTTTCGGTGTTGATAGACGATTGTATTAAAAAAGGAATGGACTACAACGCTGGCGGCGCCCGATACAACAACAACTATATTCAGATGGTAGGTCTGGGCTCAATCACCGACAGCCTTTCGGCAATAAAAGACATTGTGTTTGAGAAAAGAAAATTAACGTTAAGTGCGCTTGTAAATATCCTTGACCGCGATTTTCAAGAGGCTGAAGAGGTCCGCCAGTGGCTTTTGAACCGAACCCATAAATATGGAAACGACGACGATTATGCCGACTCTATTATGCGGATGGTATTCAACGCCTGTTTTGAGTATCTGGATGGAAAACCCAATGCAAAAGGTGGCTGCTACAGGGTTGAGATGCTTCCAACAACCTGTCATATCTACTTTGGAAAGGTAACAGGGGCGTTGCCAGACGGAAGAAAAGCCACTTTGCCGTTATCTGAAGGAATCTCGCCGGTTCAAGGCGCCGACAGGAACGGACCGACAGCCGTTTTCAAATCCGCCGCAAAACTTGACCATATAAAAACAGGAGGCGCGCTTCTTAATATGAAGTTTTCTCCTGACTTGCTTAAAACCGAAGAGGGCATTGATAAACTGGCTCAAATGATTAGAGCCTATTTCAGAATGGATGGACACCATGTCCAATTCAATGTGGTTACAAGAGAGACTTTGAAGAAGGCTCAGCAAAATCCCGAACAATACAGAGATTTAATTGTACGAGTGGCTGGTTATAGCGACTATTTCTGCGACCTAGCAAAAGACCTTCAGGAAGAAATTATAAGCAGAACCGAACATCAAAAGTTTTAGTCCTGATTCAATGTAAAATCAGTTTTTTGCGCCTATTATTCGGGCTTACCTGAAATAACTGGTGTTCAGAATAACTTACAAATCGTCTCCTAATAAAACAAGGATTTTGGAGTGCGGCGGTAAGGCTATGGAGTGCGGCGGTAAGGCTATGGAGTGCGGCGGCAAGGCTATGAATATAGCCGCGACGCCGCTTTGTGA
>JBAMMJ010000024.1:0-12484 GCA_039793825.1 Verrucomicrobiota bacterium
GTTATTTCTATTGATTATCTGACATCTGAAGTCACAAAGCTGTGGTGCGGCTACTTTGTAGCCTTACCACAGCACTCCATAGCCTTGCCGCCGCACTCCAAAAAATCTGAAAACCCGGTTGCGCTGGCGGATAAGTTTTATAATCGTAATTTTATAACCAACGGTTGAATGGGCAGTTTTATTTTTGCTTGTAAAGATTTCTATATGGTTTTGAATGTTTTAAAATGTCAGATTTACTTGATGTAATCGTGCTTGGAATAATTGAAGGCGTAACCGAGTTTTTGCCGGTCTCTTCAACCGGTCATCTGCTAATCGTGGAAAACCTCGGATGGGTGTCACGCCAGAGCGATGTATTCAATACGGTAATTCAATCCGGGGCTGTATTGGCGGTTTTAGCCGTTTTTGCCAGACGGGTAAAACAACTGATTTTAAACTGGAAAAATCCCGAAACAACCGACTACCTGATCAAACTCGGGGTTTCGTTTTTCATAACAGGTTTAGGCGGAGTGGTATTAAAAAAAGCCGGACTGCGGCTGCCTGCTGAGGTTGCCCCTGTTGCCCTTGCTACATTAATTGGCGGCATTTTAATTTTGTTAATTGAACATTTTCTAAAAGGGAAGAGCCTCGGCAATGAAATTACCTGGGGGGTGTCAATAGGCGTTGGAATCGCTCAACTTGTGGCAGGCGCATTTCCCGGCACATCTCGTTCGGGCGCCACAATTTTGTTAGCCCTTGCAATGGGAATCTCAAGACCAATAGCGACCGAATTTTCATTTCTGCTCGGTATCCCCACCCTTTTTGCAGCAGGCGGGCTGGAACTCTGGCAGGCGCGGCACCAGCTGGCGGCAGGGAATTTATTTTACCTTTTAATCGGAACAGCAGTCTCAACAATAACCGCATTCCTTGTCGTAAAATGGTTGTTAAAATATGTCCAGACACACACCTTCATCCCGTTTGGATGGTATAGAATCGCACTTGGCTTCCTGTTATTTATTATAAAATAACAAAACGGGTTATGCAGAAATCCCACCAATTCCGCTATCTGAATCTGCAAGGAATTATTTTTTATTAAATTCTGGATTTTAAGATTAAATTCGTTAATTTATTTTAAACCTTATGAAGACGTATGGAATAAATCGCCGCGAAGCAATTTTCGGAATTGGAACCTTAACATTGTTTGGAGGTCTATTTTCAACCGCCAGAAACACCGCAAAAGCCGCTGAAAATATAAAAAAGAACACGGAATTTGTGTATTGCCTGAACACCGGCACAATTCGTGGACAAAAACTCCGCCTTGACAAAATTGTTGAGGTTGCCGCAAAGGCAGGTTTTCAGGCAATTGAACCCTGGATAAGCGATGTTGAAGATTACGTAAAAAGCGGCGGGTCGCTTCAGGATTTAAAGAAAAAGATAACCGATCTTGGCATTACTGTTGAAAGCGCCATTGGCTTTCCGCAGTGGGCTGTTGACGACGACGCAGCGCGGGCTAAAGGCGTTGAACGGGCAAAGTATGAAATGGATTTAATATCACAGATTGGGGGCAAACGGGTAGCGGCTCCGCCATCGGGAATTAATAGGAACCCTGGCATTGACCTTTTAAAAATTGCCGAACGATATCGGGTGTTGCTTGAAGAAGGGGATAAAATTGGAGTTGTTCCGCAACTGGAATTCTGGGGCTCTTCGGCTAATTTGAACAAACTTTCTCAGTGTATGTATGTAGCGATGGAAACAGGACATCCAAAAGCCTGCGTTCTACCCGATGTATTCCATATGTATAAAGGGGGATCAAGTTTTGAATCTATAAAACTCTGCGGCGCCGAGGCGATACATGTTTTCCACATTAACGACTATCCAGCGCAACCGCCTCGCGAACAGATAAACGACAGCGCGCGCGTTATGCCGGGCGACGGCATCGCCCCGCTTAAACAAATTATTCAATACCTCAACACGATCGGCGGCAGAAAAGTGCTTTCGCTTGAATTGTTCAATAAAAAATATTACGAAATGGACGCGCTTGAAGCGGCAAAAATCGGCATAGAAAAAATGAAATCGGCGGTGAATAATGCGCTTGGCTGATTTACTCACCAACTAATTTGATATGGAACGTTCAGTTTAATAACACAATCAAATCTGTTGATTATATTAAATTTTTGATTTATGACTTAGTGAACTTGATTCAATGAGCGCAACCAAGAAAAAAACGGCGCAACAAACCCGCGAAACCCGTGAGGTTACGGTAAAAAATAAACTCGGCATTCATGCAAGACCGGCATCAATGTTTGTAAAAGTTGCCAACCGATACGATTGCAATGTATTTGTGGAAAAAGATGGTGAACGGGTAAACGGAAAAAGCATTATGGGTTTGATGATGCTCGCAGCCGGTCCGGGGTCAAAAATCACTATCCACGCAGAAGGCAAAGATGCCTCTCGCGCTATTTGCGAGCTTGTCAACCTTATTGAAAGAAAATTTGACGAAGAATAATTAGTCCGGTATGCAAACCCAGTTTAATTTTACTAAAGTCTTAATAATCGCATCAATTGCGATTTTGCCCACCTTCAACAAGGCAGCGGCTGCAACAGTGCTTGTGGAAGCCGAAAACTTTGAAGAATACGGCGGATGGAAACTGGACACGCAGTTTATTGAGATAATGGGTTCTCCATATCTTATTGCGCACGGTCTTGGAAAACCTGTTCAGGACGCTATAACGACTGTAAGGTTTCCAAAAGCGGGAAATTATCGGGTTTTTGTAAGAACAAAAGATTGGGTTGCAAGATGGAACGCGCCCGGAACGCCGGGAAAATTTCAATTATTGATCAATGGCAAGCCGCTTGACGAAATGTTCGGAACAAAAGGCGCAGACTGGTTCTGGCATTACGGCGGCGAGGTCAAAATAACCAATAAAACGGCAACAATAGCCCTGCACGATCTGAGCGGATTTGATGGCAGGTGCGACGCGATAATATTTACCGATGAACCGAATTACACACCCCCGAATGATGCTACGCCGAATGCGGATTGGCGGCTAAAACTCGCCGGCAAAAAAATACAGCCCGCAGACGCCGGGCATTTTGATTTTGTTGTTGTTGGCGGCGGCTATGCCGGGATGTGCGCCGCGATATCCGCCGCGAGGATGGGTTGCAAGGTCGCCCTGATTCAAGATAGACCGGTGCTCGGCGGCAATGGCAGTTCAGAGATACGCGTCTGGCCACAGGGTGGAACCCGTCGCGGTTTATTCCCAAGACTTGGTGAAATTGTTGAAGAATTGGTTGATAGACCAAAACAATCCCCGGGTTCAGACCAGGAATTCAACGATGAGCGAAGAGAAGCGATTGTAAGAGCCGAAAAAAACATATTGCTATTCCTCAATCACTATGCCTATAAAGTTGAAACAAACCAGAACAGCAGAATAACTGCTGTTGTGGCGTTTGATACGCGCACCGGCGAAAGAAAACGTTTCAGAGCCGAGTATTTTGCCGATTGCACCGGCCACGGGCGAATTGGCTATCTGGCAGGCGCAGACCATACCACTCAAGAACGCGGTCATATGGGTATGAGTAATATGTGGCGCTGGCGCAACGCAGATTCTCCAAGAGAATTTCCATTAACCCCCTGGGCATTACCGCTCACTATGAAAGACTTCCCCTACCCTTCAAAATTCGCCGGCGAATGGTTCTGGGAAAGCGGATTTGATAAAGACCCAATTCGCGACCTTGAATATGTTCGGGACTGGAATCTTCGGGCTGTCTTCGGCGCATTCAACGCAATGAAAAACGGCGATGGAAAAGAAAAACACCGCAATGCCGAGCTTGAATGGGTTGCATATATCGGGGGAACCCGCGAATCCCGCCAGTTGCTTGGCGACATTATATTGACCCGCGATGACATCGTTGAACGAAAGATTTACCCTGACGCCTGCGTACCCACAACCTGGGATATTGATCTGCATTACCCGGATGAGAAATATCTGCGCGAACATATAAATGAACCGTTTATATCGCGCGCTGTGTTTGACCGCGCCGTGGATAAGGCAAATGGATATCCGATTCCTTATCGCTGCTTTTATTCGCGAAATATAAATAACTTATTTATGGCAGGTCGCTGCATCAGCGTAAACCGCGAGGCTCTGGGAACTGTTCGGGTCCAAAAAACAGGCGGTATGATGGGAGAAGTGGTGGGCAAGGCGGTTTCACTTTGCGTCAAATACAAAAGAACCCCAAGAGAAATCTATGATTCTCATCTTGAAGAATTAAAAGAATTGATGAGACTGCCCGGGCTCGCCCGCAGAGAAACTGTAAACTCAAAGATAATCATTCCGCCGAACGTTCCTGAAATCCCGCCACCGTCAGAATTCTCCATACCCGTCTCTTCCCTTCCCGGTATAGTTATAGACGATATGCAGGCGAAACTTATCGGCGCGTGGGGAAGCGGCAACAGCCTTCCAAATTATGTCGGACAGGGCTATCGCTATATCGCCCCAACAACCAAAGGAGCTGCCCAATATGATTTTATCATTAAAGACCCCGGTTTTTATGAGGTAAGGATGTCATATCAGCAGCACACCAACCGTTGCAGCAAAACCCGAGTAATAATAAATTGCGCAGACGGCGCCATAACTAAATTTGTTAATCAGCGCGAAAAGCCTCCAATCCCGCCCTCCTTCCTCTCGCTTGGCACATTTGAGTTTGAAGCTAATTCAACAAACACCATACTCATTGATAACACAAATGCGGACGGTTTTGTGAACATTGACGCAATTCAGATATTGAAAAAATAATTTCTGTGAAACGTTACGATCTAAATTTCACAAATTATTTGCTCCTTGCGACGCTTGCCGCGTTTTTTGGCATATTTTTGATCTATCCAATCGGATATATGCTGCGCGGGGCTTTCTTTTCCGAGGGCAACTTTAGCCTGCAATATTTTGAAATGCTGCTTCAAAGCCCGCTCCAGCGCGAATCGCTTAGAAATAGTTTTGCAATAGGAATTCTCACAACCCTGATAACCACTTTAATCGCAATGCCGATTGCGCATCTGATGGTAAGATATGATTTTTTTGGAAAATCAATCGCCGGCGGACTGATTCTGGTTCCAATGATTATGCCGCCGTTTGTCGGCGCGATTGGATTAAAACAACTACTGGCTAAATACGGTTCATTAAACCTTTTCTTGATAAAGCTTGGTTTTATAACCCCGACAGACCCGATTGACTGGTTCGGCGAAGGCGGTTTCTGGGGAATTGTTATTTTGCAGGTACTAAGCCTTTAACCGATAATGTTTCTAAACCTCTCAGCCGCTATGGCTAATATCGATCCAACCCTCATTGAAGCTGCAAAAAATCTCGGGGCAAGCGGTTGGCGGCTTTTCAGAACCATAACCCTGCCTCTGATTTTGCCGGGCTATTTTGCCGGCGCGATTATTGTATTTATCTGGGCGTTCACAGACCTCGGCACTCCATTGATATTCGGCTATTCAAGAGTCGTTCCCGTCCAGATATTTGATTCTGTCACACAAATCCACACAAATCCAATGGGACACGCACTTGTTGTGTTCGTGCTCTTACTTACGGTGATATTGTTCTGGCTTACTAAAACCGTTCTTGGGCAAAAACGTTACGAAATGCTTTCCCGCGGGCATACGGCGGGAATGGAAACAAAAGCCACACGCGCCCAGTCTGCGTTCATCTGGCTTGTAATTGGGCTGCTTGTCTCAATAGCATTGCTTCCGCACCTGATGGTTATAATACAATCCTTTTCGGAAAAGTGGTTTTTTAGCATCCTTCCATCTCAATGGACAACAGAGCATTACTCGGAGATATTGAAGGTAGGACCAGCGCGCGCGAGCATCTCAAACAGCCTTTTTTATTCAAGCGTAAGTGCCTTTTGCGACCTGATACTGGGCATTACCATTGCCTGGCTGCTCACCCGTCAAAGAATACCGGGCAGCCAGGCACTTGATATTCTTTCAATGTTGCCGCTTGCTGTGCCTGGGGTTGTGGTGGCATTTGGTTATCTGGCAAGTTTTGACTTCAAAATTTCCTGGCTTAACCCGCGGGAAAACCCTACCCTTTTGCTCATTATCAGTTATAGTATCCGCAGGTTGCCTTATGTTGTGCGTTCGGCTTATGCCGGGTTTCAGCAAACCAGCATAACTCTTGAAGAAGCCTCCGCCAATTTAGGCGCTTCTCCGTTAAGAACGCTCAGAAAAATCACACTGCCGCTGGTTATGGCTAATCTAATCGCAGGAACTATATTAAGTTTTGCATTCGCGATGCTTGAAGTCAGCGACGGTCTAATACTCGCAATGAGAGAACAATTCTATCCGATAACCAAAATGATCTATCAATTTATGGGGCGGATTGAACCCTCTGCGCCGAGCGTGGCTTGCGCGATGGGCGTCGTGGGAATGGTCATTCTTATGGCAAGTCTAATGCTGGCTGGAAAACTCCTCGGTAAAAAACTCGGTCAGCTGTTCAGGGCATAGATTCAATCGCGTATGTCATTTCTGATCCATTAAATTGGCGTGATTTCATCTGGCGCATTCTTTGTCGGCTTCAAATTATTTGCCTTCATCAACTTGCGAATCTGGTATCGGGCAAGCAGCGGATCGAATCGGGCAAGGATAAAATAGGCTAATTTTTCCTTTAATTTTTGCATAAACCCTCTCGATCTTAACCACGTCTGCGGGTCTACCCGCAGTGAATGTTTTAAATCCTGTTTTAAAATATCGCGCGCTTCTGAAGCGACATACCTGTCCTGAATCCTCAACATCACCTCATAATCAATATGAAGGCTTCTTGTATCAAGGTTTGCCGAACCAATATATACCACATTATCCACGACCATCAATTTAGCGTGCAGAATCTGGGGTTGATACTCATAAATTTCAACACCGCGTTGCATAAGTCGCCAGTAAAGGCTTTGCGCCGCGAGTTTTGCTAGCTGGACATCGGATTTTCCGGCAAGGATTAACCTGACCGAACCGCCGCGCGAAATTATCTTGCCCAATTCTCTGCGAATTCTCCAGGTGGGAAGAAAATAAGCGGTTTCAATCCAGACGTTATTCGCTTTGCGCAAATCGTATAAAAGCCACTTTTTAAGCATATTGCCGCCGCGTCCCGGACCGGTTAAAATCAAAGTGCTGTGCATAATCGTGACGCTGCGCCGAGATTTAGTTACCCTGAATCGCGCAAAGGAGGGGTGCTCAATGTCAGCCCGATAGAACATATCGTCAAAACCGCGGGCAAGCTCCATTGCCAGTTCCCCCTTGACTTCAATTCCATGGTCGCACCAGCCTCGCTGCACACCGTCTCCATCATATTCAGGCGCAATATTAAACCCGCCTAAAAACGCAACTTTTTCATCGCATACAAGGATTTTGCGGTGGTCTCTAAAAACAAATCGCGAAAGCGATAGCGGATTAAACTTGCGGACCTTTCCCCCAACTTTCTTTAAGCCGTCCCAAAAACTATCTGAAAGTTCATACGAGCCAAACCCGTCAATCAACTCGTTGACCCTGACCCCACGTTTTGCCGAATTTATAAGAGCCTGTCTGAACCTTTCGCCAAACCCGGAATCCTGGTAAATATAGGTTTCAAGGCTAACGCTTTGAGTGGCATTATCTATGGCGGCAAGCATTGCGCTAAATGCCTCGCTCCCGGTGCGCAACCATCTAAATCCGCTGTCGGTCAAAGCGCCCATCAAATCATTAATAAAAACTGCCCTTTCTAAATTCAATCAACACCGAATAAAAATAGTTGTCAATTTTATAATAAAACCTATGAATTACCCGTATATTTTGATATAGAGCCTGTTTTGAACCGGGATTAGAAAGGTTTTTAAATGATTGGCTCTAAATAAACATAGCCGGCACCGGCTTTTCAGCCAGTCCGGCTAAGACAAAATATTACAATTCAGCTTAAGATTTCTGTTGTTCCTGTTCCGCTCGGGTATTCAACTCCTTTTCTTTGACCAGCATAGCGCTCTTGCCAAGACGTTTGCGCAGGTAATGGAGTTTAGCGCGACGCACCTCGCCGCGACGTTCCACTTCAATCTTTTCAATTCTTGGAGAGTGCAACGGAAACACCCGTTCAACACCTTCGCCGTAGCTTATTCTGCGCACGGTGAAGGTTTCGTTAATCCCTCTGCCTCTTCGGGCGATAACGATTCCCGTGAATACCTGAATTCGTTGTTTATCGCCTTCAATGACCTTTGTATGAACACGAACAGTATCGCCAACTGCGAAGTCAAATTTTTCTTTTCGCAGGTGCGCCGATTCAATTTTATCTTTCAATGTCTGATTCATAAATCATCAATTTGTTTATTTTTATTCAATTCTAAATATTTTTTATATAAATCAGGACGGCGTTCCATTGTTCTTTTTAGCGATTGCTGGCGCCGCCATCTGGCTATTTCAGCGTGGTTACCGGAGAGTAAGACCTCCGGCACCTTCCAGCCTCTAAAATCCGCCGGTCTTGTATAATGCGGATATTCAAGCAATCCGGTTGAAAAAGATTCTTCTTTTGCACTTTCGGCATCGCCGAGCGCCCCCGGCAACAGGCGCGTCACAACGTCTATAATTACCATTGCCGGCAAAGCGCCGTTAGTGAGCACATAATCTCCGATGGAAATTTCGTCATCGGCAAGGTGCTCGGCAACTCTTTCATCCACACCTTCGTAGCCCCCGCAAATGAGAACTAAATGCCCCTTTTTTGCGAGTTCTTCGGCTACGGATTGATTAAACATCCTGCCACAGGCGGACAAAAGTATCACATACTTGTCATCCCCTTCAATACTTTCAACAGCTTCAAAGATCGGCTCCGGCTTCAAAACCATTCCTGCGCCGCCGCCAAACGGGCGGTCGTCAACGGTTTTATGCCGGTCGTGTGTAAAATCGCGCAGATTGATTATCCGCAGGTCTAAAAGCCCTGCCTCGCGGGCGCGCCGAACTATGCTTTCGTCCAGCGGACCCGTGAACATAGACGGGAACAGGGTAATCACATCTATTCGCATCTGCGGATAACATTTATCTAAACCCACTTCAGGCTTGTTGCGGCTCGTTAACCACTTCTATAGCGCAACGAATCCCTTTTTTAGCCCCGCCTGCCTGCGCCAATGACCGAATCGCGTTTATGGTAACGCCATTTTTCCCTATTATTCTTCCAACGTCTTCAGGATGCAGACGTAGTTGATAAACGGTTATCCCGCCCCTTTCAACCTGTTCAATGACAATTTCGTCCGGGTGTTCGGCTATTGATTTAGCTACATATTCTATGAACGCCTGCATTGTAAAAACGGCTATTTTTCTTCTACGACAATACTCTCCCGAGCCTTGCGCGCCTTTTTAATAAACGAGGCAACCGTCTCGCTCGGCTGGGCTCCGTTCTTCAGCCAATATTCCACGCGCTCAAGATTCAGATAGTAATTGTCTTCCTTTTTAAGCGGTAGATACCATCCAACCTCTTCAATGCATTTGCCCTCGCGCGGACTTCTGCTATCCGCAACCACAATCCTGAACGCAGGCTTATTCTTTGCGCCTGTTCTTTTTAATCTAATTTTTACTGACATATTTTATATTTACCTTATTTATCCTAATTCTACCAAATTAGCACAATCTATTTATTTTTCTATAACCAATTTTAAAGAACTTAAAAAGTATATATTAAATTTCATTTATGCAAGTTTTTTTTTTGCAATCAAATAATCGCCCTCTCTAATTAAACAGATAATACTCATAATAACCGAACGTATAAATAGTTTATAATTCATAAACCGTTTTTGAAAAAACAAAAAAATCCAACCGTTATTTAAGAGACAGTCTTTATGTATCGCTCGGCTTTCTGCAGAACCTCGTTGTCCCCAATGTCAAACCAGACCCCGCCGATCTCCTTTGCATAGACCGTTTCGCGCCTGTATAACCACTGGATAAACCGCCCGGGCTGGTCGCACTGGTTGCCTTCCTGTTTATACTTCTCAAACAGCGGAAGGATATTTTTCGGATAATAATAAAGCGCAATACCGATTTTTGAGCTCCTTGGGGTTTTTGGCTTTTCTTCAAACTCAACAATCCTACCCTGTGAATCAACTATAACAGAACTGTATTTTGAAACATCTTTCAATGAATTAAGGTCATAGACCGCAAGCACCGGGGCGTTCTTTTCTCTGGCGAACTTAACAAATCCTTCCAATGTATCGGTAAGAAAATTATCTCCGGCAATCACAAGCAAATCGGAGTCAATCTTTTTCTGGCTGATTACATAAACAATATCGCCAATTGCGCCTAATTTATTTGATTCGTCGGTTGAGCCGTCGTTGACAATTTCTACATTGCGGTAAGCCTCATTGCGCGAAGCCAGCCATTCTTGAAAGTGAGAATTAAATTTATCGTTGGACACAATATAAATTTTATCAATTTCTTTAAGTGGAACGAGTTTCTCAACCACATAATCAATCATCGGCTTCCCCGCTAATTTTAACAGACACTTGGACTGATTAAGCGTTAGCGGATACAGACGCGTGGCATACCCTGCGGCAAGTATTAATGCATTCATTCTGCCTGCCTCCATTAATTTTTTAACGCCGGTTTGAATCTTTAACTTCAGGCGTTGTGGTTATTATTGTTATTATTTTCTATATATTCAAACAATTCAGGCACAATTCCGCGAGTGTAATCGTTGCACTTTTTAAAAATTTCATCTGCCGACTCGGAATTGATGGCATATTCAGCAATAGCGCGGGCATCGCTCAGATTCATCTTTCTAATAACGTATTTTACCTGAGACACAAGCGACGGAGCAACGCTCAATTCGTAAACCCCGAGCCCGATCAACAACGGAACAAGCGAAATATCGCCAGCCATCTCGCCACAAACGCTCACCCGGAGTTCACGTCTACTTGCGGCGTCTACTGTCATTTTAATAAATTTTATAATAGCCGGGTTGGTCGGCTGGTATAAATAGGCAACTTTTTCATTAAGCCTGTCAACAGCAAGCGAGTATTGAATTAAATCGTTTGTGCCGATACTGAAAAATTTTACATACCTTGCTAAAATATTGGCATTCATAACCGCCGATGGAATTTCAACCATTATGCCGATCTCAAGGTTCTCATCAAATTGAACACCTTCGGAACGCAATTCGTTTCTGCAATCTTCCACCAACTTATTTGCTTCAACTACTTCGTCCACCACGCTAACCATAGGATACATCATCTTGACATTGCCGTAGGCGCTTGCCCTTAAAATCGCACGTAATTGAGTGCGGAAAATATCTTTTTGTTTCAAACAAAATCTGATTGCCCGCCATCCCAGAAAGGAATTAGTTTCAGGCGCTCTGTTATCGGACATAAATTTGTCTCCGCCAATATCAAGGGTGCGAATGACAACAGGTTGAGGTTTGAGAGTCTTTGCAACACTAGAATATGCCTGAAATTGTTCTTCTTCGTCTGGATAATCCTTCCTGTTTAAAAAGAGATATTCAGTCCTGAATAGTCCGATGCCATCGGCGCCAGATTTTATAACGTCATTGACCTCCTCAGAACGCTCAATGTTTGCCAATAATGTAATTCTTTGGCGATCAAGCGTAACAGCAGGTTCGTCTTTCAAATTTTTGAGCATTTCCGCAAGGTCTGCCTTTCTCCTGGCGAGTTTGCCATAGAGGGAAAAAGCATGTTCGGTCGGATTAATTATTAGCAAACCTTTATATCCATCCAGCAAGGCAAATTGTCCGCTCGCAAGCCTTGTGCTGGCATTCTGTAAACCAACTACAGCCGGGATTTGCAAAGACCGCGCAAGTATTGCCGTATGCGATGTTCTGCTGCCAACATCTGTGGCAAAACCAAGCACCTTTGTCTTATCAAGCATCGCTGTCGTGGATGGCGATAGGTCGTGACTTACCAGAATGCAGGGTTCATCAAGCCTGGATAAATCAAGTTCGCTCTCTCTGCCAAGCATATTGTTTATAACGCGATTTGAAACATCCGATAGGTCTGCCACCCGCGCCCGTAAAAGCTCATCGTCAATCGCACCTAATGCCTTTATATATTTTTGAGACGCAATATAAAACGCGTATTCGGCGCAATAATTATCCTCATTTATCGCCCGTGTAACCTCCTCAATCAACAGCGGGTCTTCAAGCATTAACATATGCGCGTCAAATATTCCGGCGTCTTTGCTCCCCATCTCTTCCTTCACCCTGTTCTGCATCTCTTTAATCTGCTTGCGCGTTTTAACCAGGGCTTTGTGGAGTTTTTTAATATTGGATTGAACCTCCTCAGGATTTATCCTCTGGCATTCAATCTTTGGCTGAATCTGACCAATGACAATTAACCTCCCCTGACATACGCCGGCTGAAACCGGGATGCCTTCTAACACAATTTCGCCTAACGCCACATTTGACATTATAAAAAATTTCTAAAAATTAACCCGCAAAACTAAAATAAAACAACAGTTAATTAAAACATAAAATAACCTGACGCGCAATAATCAAAC
>JBAMMJ010000024.1:12494-12702 GCA_039793825.1 Verrucomicrobiota bacterium
TTTAAACAGGTATTACGCGCGCTAATATTTATCATACTATTTTTGATTATCAAACCTCCATCTCAAATCAATGGCGTCCAAAACAATTTACAAATCGTCTCCTTTTAAAACAAGGAACTTTGATGGGTAAATTTGCATTTTAAGAATCAGGTTAACCTTTTTATTTACTATATCTTAAAATGCTTTCCAAATTAAATATCCATTAGAA
>JBAMMJ010000025.1:0-9193 GCA_039793825.1 Verrucomicrobiota bacterium
TGCCGAGCTTTTCCTCATTCAACACAGCGCGATATCCAAGAATAACGCCCTGTTTCTTAAGCGTCCTGATTTTTTCATCAACTGTTTCCTTTGGGACATTCAATAACCGCGACAGTTCGTCAACAGTCAAATTCGGGTCATCTCTCAATAATTTTAATAATGTTTCCATAACACTGTTTTTAGCAGTTAACGTTAAACAAATCAATCCAATGGCTGCGGCAAAATTTTATGCGTAAGCCTTTGTTGTTCGCTTGCCGGAATAATACCCTCCTGAACTTTTTTCCAGCCGTGTTCGCGCAGCGATCGCCACCCCTGCGCCCTTGCGGCTTTGCGCAACTCGTTAGTTTTAACCCCCGGTTCAATCAGATCGGCGATTTCATCGGTAACAATGAAAAACTCATACAGCGCTACCCTGCCGCGACATCCCTGATAATTGCACTCCACGCAGCCCGTCCCTTTGAAGGCGCGCACCTCTTCAATCGGAATTCCCAGCGCGCTGGACATCTCTTTACGAAACCGTTCCGTAAGACCGGTATCAGGTGTTGCGCAGTGTTTGCAAACCCGACGCGCAAGCCTCTGAGCAATGCTACACACAAGCGACGAACTAATCAAATAAGGGTCAATCTTCATATCCATAAGTCGCGTGACAGCGCTTATGCTGTCATTTGTATGAAGCGTTGAAAATACCAGATGCCCGGTTTGAGCGGCTCTTATAGCAATCTCTGCCGTCTCGTTGTCCCGAATCTCCCCGATCAAAACCACATCCGGGTCGTGCCTCAACACGGCGCGCAGGCTGGCGGAAAACGTCAGCCCGATCTCCTCGTGCACCTGAATTTGTTGAATCCCTTCAAGCCTATATTCTACCGGGTCTTCAATGGTAATGATTTTTCTCGTTTCATCGTTGGCATGGGCAAGCGCCGCGTATAAGGTGGTCGTCTTGCCGCTTCCCGTAGGTCCGGTTATCAATACCATCCCCTGCGAAAGCCTCGTCAGTTCAGAAAATATCGCCTCCTGCCACGCCTCCATTCCAAGCTGACTGAGGTCCCTGAAAAGACTCTGCCTCCCAAGTATTCTTAAACATATCGCCTCGCCGAATTTTGTCGGAATTACTGAAACCCGCAAATCATAATCTTCGTTGCCAAGTTTCATCGCAATCCTGCCATCCTGCGGCAACCGCCTCTCGGAAATGTCAAGTCCAGCCATTATTTTTAACCGCGAAACAATCGGATTGTAAAACTGCCGCAGACCGGCGGGCAACGGTATTTGCTGCATCAAACCATCTATCCTGTATCTCAACCGAATTGATGTCCCATACGGCTCAATATGAATGTCCGTAGCCTGCAACCGCAACGCCTCAAGAATTATCTGATCAACAAAATCGGCTATCGTCGGGTCAACCGTCTGCGTCCCATCGGTTGTCGGCTTTACGTCAAATATTACCTCTTCACTCGTCTGACTCCCGCTCTTTTCCTGCCTTAATTTTTCTATCGTCGCCGCGCCTAAACCAAATTTGTTTTTCAAAAAATTGTGAATCGCGCTCGGCGAGGCAATAACAGTCTTTAATTTCTTGTTAAGAACAAGCCGTAAATTCCCGAGCTCAAGCTGCTTTAACGGCTCGCTCAACGCAACGGTTAAGGTATCTCCTTGAACAGATACCGGAACCATCCGATAATGAAAAATCAACTTCAGCGGCACCGAATTCAATACCTCCTGCGGAATCTCTATGTTGGACAGATCAATATACGGCAAATTGTTCAATTCAGCCAGAGCGCGGTAGGTGTCCTCTTCTGTCGCAAAATTCAATTCAACAAGAAGCCTATGTTGCGGCTGGTTCACCTTGCTCTGATGACGACGCACCTGTTCAAGTTGCTTTGCGCTTATCTTGCCAGCCTCAAACAGTATATCAGCAACATCTTTCTTCTGATTCTCCATTATCCTATTTCCTGACTTTATCTATTAATCGGAATATCAAGCTCGCATTCTTTGTTAAACAAAAGAACATTTGTCTTGTCCATACAGGTTAACACGGCTGCTTTAGGATTAAAATCCCGTACCACCACAACATTCGTATAAATAGGCATACCGCCAACAACGGCAACAATATTGGAGTTAACCAGGAAAAACGCTTTTTTAATCCCGGAAGAGTTCTCAATCATACCCATATATTTGACCTGTACCTTATAAAACTGCGGCGGCGGTGGCGGCGGTGGCGGCGGCGCGTTCGTCTGCGCCGGTGCCGGCTTAAACCTATCAGTAAAAAATGGACTTGCAATGTTCGTCTTCAGATATTCAGGCGTGTAATCCTTTAAATTCAAAACAAACAACCGCTCACCACTCTTTATAGGTATTAATTCCGATTGAGGCTTTGATTTCGCCGACGGCAGATTCATCACTTCCGGCGCCTTAAAAAGCTGACTTGTGATAACAAACAACAAAACCAACAAAACAATAAGCAAGCCGTAGAGCATCGCGCGGCTCTTTTCCAGATTCTTAAAAAATTCTGTTATCTCACTACGGCTCATAACTCCACGCTATTAAAAAAATACAAACCCGCATATCCTCAAATCAGCCATCACCATATCCGGCTCATCAATCCCTTCTTTCTTGAGCAGCACCCTGTCTATATATAATTCCGGCTTGCTTAAACGAACTGGATATCCTTTTGAATCCCCTGCGCTCTGCATTTGAGGTAGCAGAGTTATGAATTTTAAAATTGAACGACTGTCCCCAGAAATAGAGAGCTTGAAATTAATCTCCGTCGGCAACGCGTTTGTCTTCTCGTCATAAGCCAGAGCCCGAATAGGTTTAACATTCAACGAGTTTATGGAAACTATCCGACAGTTTATCGCCGCCAACAATGCCTTATGAGTCATCGCAAGATATGCCCACAGAATTTCCGGATTCTTCATATCCGACGAATACTCCGGATAATTCACAAGCACACCCGGGTAAATCGTCACATTGTTCGAAGAAGCCGCCGATTGCAATTCCTCCTGCCTCAATTGCCGCTCGTTCTGATAATCCACAAGCTGAAATGGCTGCTTTAACTTTTCAAGAACCTCCGGCGGAAACGACGTCCGCTGCCCAACAACCGTTCTAAGGGATTCCAGTCGCGCTCGCGTCTCTTCAAATTCCCTCAGACTCTCCTCAAGCGGTTTCAAATCCACCGCCCCGTCCCTCATACTCAACGGAAACTTCTTTATCAATTCCTTCCAGCTGTTTTCTATAGGCCTGTTGTTTGATTCTACCCAGTCGCAAAGCGGTACATAGATCGCAAACGTGTAAAACAGGATTAGCGCCGTTATCACAAGCAACGTCTTTTGCAAATGCCTGTATTTTTTTGTGGCAATCATCTTTCCACCGCTATTCTATGTCTGATGTTCATCTTTTAAAACTTTCGGCAATTTCATCATTCACCTTTCTATAGGCGGAGCAACCTTAATGACAGTTTTATCCTGCCTTATTATCGCGCCCCCCGGCGTCGCTGCTGGCTGTGTCGCCGCTGCTGCTGCCGCTTCATTCGTTGCAGTTAATAATGGCTGAAACTCATTTGTCGCAAGCTCCATAAATATCGCAAAATGCTTTTCCGGCAAAATAGTCCGCTCGTCCGCAAGCAATCGGCGCTGTTCATTTGGAATTGTGTCAACGTTCTTAAACCTCGCGTCCTGTTTAAGAGCCGTAACAAGCTGGCTCAACGTCTTTCTCATAGCTTCCCCTTCCTCCGGAATACAAACCTCCGCCACAAAACCCGGACGGACAAAAACCTTATTCGTAGCCGTTAATTCAGCCATCGGCAACTGCGGTCCAATAAAAACCATTACGTTAGTTTGCGGCGGTTCATTTGTTGAACTAATCGGCGGGGCGCTAAAATAGGTCTGTTCATCAGCAAAAAGAACAAACCACATCGGTTTATTTGAACGCGCCTGCGCTATCAATTCCAATGTCTGAATCGTGTCAATCGTCATCTGTTTTCGGTTCAACGCCAGCCTTATCTTTTCGTAATTCTTCAAAACCTCCTCTTTTGACTTTGCTAACTGATCGGCAAGTTTTAAGCCCTGCTCAATCTGCGCCCGTAACTCAGCCTTTTCCCTCGCGGCATAAATTGTGCTCCAGGTCCCAACCCCAAGCATAAAAAGCAAAATAAATACCAACAAAATACATACCGATTGAATCACATTTGCAATTTTCTGTTTCTGCCAGGCTGCTTTCAATTCTTCAGGCAAAAGCGACGCCGATTGCGCAGCCGCTCCAAGCGCCTGCAACCCTACGCCTTCGGCAACTGCAAAAAATCCCGGCGGATAACTTTCCCCACCATCCTCGCCCTCATCCTCATCGCTATGCCATTGAATAAAATGCGGATTGTCTGGCTTCCTGTTCAAATATTCAATCAACCCCGGCTGCTTCGTGCCACCACACAGAACAAACTGAAACGATCGTAAATCCAACCGCAACTCCGGATTATCAGAAATCCATTCCCCCACAATCCTATATAGCTCCTGAAGCCATCCATCAATGAGCGAACAATAAAGTTCTGACCTCTCGCCGCCAAAAAAAAGATTCTTCTTGCAAATATAATTCTCAATCGCGTCTTCCACCGAACAACCAAGAGAAGATGCTAAAGATTCGGCAAGAAGCTCTATCCCTAAAGCGAAACTCGTGGCATATACGCCTTGGCCTTCATACAACACAGCCACAGTAGTGCTGCGCACACCAAATTCAACAAGCACCGTAGAGACAGTCTCCGGAAATTTATGCAAATAAGATGCAATCAATGCATTCCCAACAGAAGTCACCCCACATACTTCCTCACGTTCTATTCCAAAATTGTCAATCGCATTAAAAACCTGTTCCTCTTGCGAAAGTGTCACCCAGAAAGAATGGCTATGCCTGCCATAAGGTCTCAATGGCGCGTAATCCCATATTATCTTCGTCTGACTCAACCCGGCGATTCTGTGCGCCTCGCCCTGAATCAACCTCTTCACATCGCTCTCGGCCGCAGGTGGCAGGTCAATAACCTGCGACAAAGTCAAATGTTGAGATAATGAAATCGCCACAGGATAATGACCAAGCGATTCAATTGCGTTTGATAATTCGTCCTTAATAGTAGATTGCGACAGGTTGCTGCCTTCTAAATACCCCGGCAACTCTATCACCTCGCGCCGAACAAAACATACCCTGTTGAGAAACTTCTGCGCCAGAACAATCTTTATGTTCCGCGACCCGGCGTCAATCGCTATCACTCGCCGCGCCGGTAACAACGGCAAACCCAATATATAAGGAAATTGTTTCTTAATTGATAGCACAGCAAATCAAGGGGTTGTTCTTGTGGGAATATTTGTTTCTTCGGCTGG
Source organism: Verrucomicrobiota bacterium (assembly GCA_039793825.1). GTDB lineage: Bacteria > Verrucomicrobiota > Verrucomicrobiia > Limisphaerales > JAKPVM01 > JAKPVM01. The sequence continues at coordinate 5,352 of JBAMMJ010000025.1, forward strand.
AATAACCAGTTCTCCGTTTTCATTCAGCAACGTCGCCGTCACAAACACTAACAAATATCGCGGCTTGTTATACTCGGTGCGCTTCCTGAACGCCGCCCCAATTATCGGTATATTACCCAATATCGGTATTGACTCAACAAACTTCCGCTGTTCCCTCTCCAATACACCACCCATAACAACAGTTTGACCCGACTTCACCAACACCCGTGTCGCAAGCTCCTGCGTCCGAGATTCAGGCAACTTAATTTCAAACGATCCGGACACATCCCGAACCGTGGCAAATGTCTTCATCTCTACGTCCTGATTTACCTTCGGATTTATCGCAAGCAGAATTGTCTTGCCATCGCCACCGACGCTCGCCACCACATACAACGACACCCCGGAGGTTATCTTAGTCGGTTTGCCTTCAGGCACAAGGCTTGACGCGGTTATATACTGACCAATAGTCTGCTTGACGGTATATTGCTCGTAATAGTATTGAATCTTTCCGTCGCTTATCATCGCAGGCAGATTGTTCACAAGCGTAAGTCGCGGCGCGCTCAATGTCTGGCTTTCTCCGCTCTGTTGCAGCGCGGTCAATGTCGCTGTCAATTCAGACCTGCCCAGCACCTTCGGAAATATATTCGTCCAGGTCTTCTGAATCCCGGCGCTAAAATCGTTCTCCAATCCCGAAAATGTCCCTAACCCGGTATAGTCCTGCGGAGTCCTGCCTCCCCGCACAGGTCTGCCGGTCTCCCAGCTCGCTCCAAGTTGCAAAAACGCCGCCTCAGTCACCGTTATAAAACGCGCCTCAATCAATACCTGTTGCAACGGCTTGTCAAATTCCTCAACAATCCTGTCCATCACCTCCAGCTGCTCCCGCGTCCCCCGCGCCACAATTATGTTCCGCTCGTAATCTATAAAATATTTTGACCCGGTGAAAAAATTCGTTATAGCCCGTTCAATTGCAGGCATCGGCGGGGCGTTGTCATTCACAAACCTTATAAAATCCTGTTTCTCCGTCGTGGTAATAACATTGCCGGCAGCGGTCGTAATCTTCGTCACCTGATCAGGTCCAAACTGCGCCGGAATTATAAAACCATGTCTTAGCTTATAAAACCGCGTCTCCTCCATAAGCTTCTTCGGGTCTTTCCCATCAATTATCCAGATCAGGTCCTCCCCCACCTGAAATTGCACATCCAGATTCCGCGCCACATACTTCAAAAACTCCCCAAGCTTTACCCTGTCCATATTCACACTCAACGTCTGCTTGAATGCAGGAATAGATTTATCCGCAACAAAGTTTATCCCTTCAGCCTGACCAATATTAAAAATAATCGCCTCAAGTGTAACATTATCAAGATGAACAGATATCTCCTTGTTTAAAATCTTCGCCATCTTCCCTTCCGGCGACTCAATGTCAAATAACTGGTTCGTCCGATAAACCTTCTTCCCAAACGTCTCCGGAATATATGGCTCGGATTCAATCTTCTGAATTGCGTCGCGAATATCTTTTCTCGGCGGAAGACCCCTGTCCTTGTTCTCGGTCAATACCTCAATAATATTCGGGTTAAACGATGAGTTTTTCGCGTCTATCTCCCGAATCTTGTCCTCAACATTCCTTTCAAGATAAAGATTCCTCTGTTTCTCAACCCAATTCTTTACACGAAGCACCTGCTCGTCTTTTGGCGCCCTCTGCTCAAGCGTTTTCACCCGCTCCAACGCGTCGTCCCATCTGTTTTTAGACGCAAGGTCAAATATCTCCTTGAACTCACTGTCAAATTGCGCGTTGTACTTTGGCTTGGGTGCTGACGTTTTCTTATCAGACTCCCCGGAGGCTTTTGCGTCGGTCTCAGACCTTGTCCCCTTTGGCGAGCTTGTCTGACAGGCTGTTAAACCAACCACAACCACAAACACCATCAATACGAGTTTTAATATTCGCATATTCACTTCTTTAAGACGATTTAAATACCTGCGCTTGAAACAACAGCCCATAACCGTTCCTCGGACATCGCCCACCGCGAGCCGACCCTCAAAGACAAGTTCACCTTTTCGCAGGCTACACCCAATCATATAAAATTAATAACCAACCAGGCAAGTAATTAGAATATTAGACAACATTTTTCACTCAATATTCAGACGATATAATAAGAAATTGAATTTAATTTAGATTCAAAATTTCACTTTTACCTGTCAACGCTCAATTTCCACTTATCTTTACACATATCCATCCAAAAAACCAATTCTTTAAATTTATTGCAATTTATCACCGTCTAAACTATAAAAACTTTTATGCAAAATAATATCTTAATTAAATTCGCCGCGGCGCTTATATCCACAGCTGTCCTGTCATATTGCTTATATGCTGCGCTTAATGAACCGCCCCCCGGCTTCAAAGCCCTTTTCAACGGCAAAGATTTAACTGGCTGGTGGGGCGCTGGTACCGAAGACCCCCGCAAATGGATGTCTCTTTCCGCAGATGAACTGAAAAAGAAAAAACAAGCAAGCCTCGCCGACATCGCAAAACATTGGCGCGTTGAAAATGGCGAACTCATAAACGACGGCAACGGCTTATACCTTACCACAGACCAAAATTTCAGAGACTTTGAACTGCTGGTTGATTACAAAACAGTCCCAAAAGCCGATAGCGGAATCTACCTCAAAGGCTGCCCACAGGTCCAGATTTGGGATTACACAGAAGAAGCAAAATTCAGCATCGGCGCAAACAAAGGCTCCGGCGGACTCTGGAATAACTCCCCGGGCGCCCCAGGCAAAGACCCGCTCGTCCTCGCCGATAAACCGTTTGGTGAATGGAATCACTTCCGCATCATCCAGCTCGGCAGCCGCACCACTGTTTACCTCAACGATAAACTGGTCGTTGACAACGCAATTATGGAAAATTACTTCAACCGCAAACTCCCAATCCCCCCAGAAGGTCCTATCCAGCTCCAGACCCACGGCGGCGAAATCAGATGGCGCAACATCTTCATCCGCGAAATCCCACCAGACGAAGCCAACAAAATGCTCCGCGGCTCCGATGAAGGCTTCACACCAATCTTCAACGGCAAAGACCTCACAGGATGGGCTGGTCCGCTTGACAACTATGAAGTCCGCGACGGCGCTATCGTCTGCAAACCCGGCAAAGGCGGCACCATCTACACAAAAGAAGAATACGCCGACTTTATTGTAAGGCTGGAATTCAAACTGCCCCCAGGCGGCAACAACGGTCTGGCAATCCGTTACCCCGGCAACGGCGATACCGCATACGTCGGTATGTGCGAACTTCAGGTCCTTGACGACTCCGCGCCCCAATACGCAAAACTTGACCCCAGACAATACCACGGCTCTGCCTACGGTATGGTCCCAGCCCACCGCGGCTACCAGCGCCCGGTCGGCAAGTGGAACTATCAGGAAGTCACCGTCATAGGCTCAAAAATTAAAGTAGAACTCAACGGCACCGTCATCCTTGATTGCGACCTATCCCAGGTAAAAGAGTTTATGAACAACTCCCCTCACCCCGGCAAAGACAGAACCTCCGGCCACTTCGGCTTTGCTGGACATAACGACCCGGTAATGTTCAGAAATATCGCCATAAAACGGCTCAAATAAATCCTGTTCAATAATGAAAACCAAATTCACATTGCCCCTCCTGGCATTAATCGCCGCAACACTAACTTTAACCGCGGCTCCAAACCCGCAAAATCCTCAGCCAAGACCAAACGTTGTCTTGGTCCTCTGCGACGACCTGCGCTGGGATTGTATGAGCTGCGCCGGTCATCCCTACCTGAAAACCCCTAACATTGACCGTCTCGCAAACGAAGGCGTCCGATTCGCAAACGCCTTCTGCACAACCTCACTCTGCT
>JBAMMJ010000025.1:9203-12695 GCA_039793825.1 Verrucomicrobiota bacterium
CGCCTCAATCCTCAGCGGCCTCTACGCCCACTCGCATAAAGTAATGGATAACTTCACCGAATTCCCTCCCGACCTCCCAAACTTCCCCGCTCGCCTTCACTCCGAAGGTTACGAAACCGCCTACATCGGCAAATGGCATATGGGCGAAAATAACGACGAAAAACGCCCCGGCTTTGACTACTTCGTCACACACAAAGGCCAGGGAAAATACTACGACACCGAATTCAATATTGACGGCGAAAGAAAAATACTTAAAGGCTATTACACCCACATCGTAACCGACCTCGCCATCCAGTGGCTAAAAAAACCCCGCAACAAACCCTTCCTCCTTATGCTTGGCCATAAAGCCCCACACAGTTTCTACATCCCCGAACCAAAATACTCTAACGTGTTTGACCATATCCAAATTAAATACCCCGACACCGCCTTCAACCTTGATGGCAAACCCCAATGGATAAAAGATAGACTCACCACCTGGCACGGCATCTACGGTCCATTATTTGAATGGCGCAAAAACTTCCCCGACACCTCCCCCGAAGGCGTAAAAGATTTTGCCGCTATGACCCGCGCCTACTGGGGAACAATCCTCTCCGTAGACGATAGCGTCGGCGCCCTCTACTCCACCCTCAAACAACTCGGGCAACTTGACAACACCATCTTCATCTTTATGGGCGATAACGGACTGCTCAACGGCGAACACGGAATGGTAGATAAACGAACAATGCACGAACCAAGCATCCGTATACCACTCCTTGTCAGATTCCCCAGCCTAACACCAACCAACTCCCCAAAAGTCATTGAACAACTCGTCCTTACCGTTGACATCGCACCATCCATCCTGGAACTCTGCAACGCAAAACCACTCAAAAATATCCACGGCAAATCCTTCAAAAAACTCGTTCAACAAGGCGACCCATCCTGGAGAAAATCCTTCTTCTACGAATATAACTACGAAAAACAATTCCCTTACACCCCAAACGTCCGCGGCATCCGCACCGAACAATGGAAATATATCCATTATCCAACCGGCGACGGCTCCCCGGATAAACACCTACCCGAACTCTACAACCTCAAAAACGACCCCGAAGAACGTCACAACCTCATCAACGACCCGCAATACTCAAAAATCTTAAAACAACTCCAGACCGAACTCGTAAAACTTATGAAACAAACCGGTCTGAAAAAAGATACAATGCCAATTGACGAAGGCATCAAAAAAGAACTACCCGAAAAATCTATAAGGTAAAAACCACTTTAAAACTATCTACCTCACCACCTGCCCTATCTTTTCAGCAAAATCAGTGTAATTATCAAACCAATACCGCCTATACTCTTCAGGAACCGAGGCAATATCACCCTTTGCCGTCTTTAACAATAAAACTACATTTACAATTAAATCCTTATAGCTAAAATCTTTCCCCATCTTTTGATTTCCATCCGAGCATTCAAATATTTGCGAAAAACCATCAATTTTTCTATACCCGTCTGCGTGTTCGGTCCCTTTCGGATCAACGAACAAAATTAAGTATCGTTTCCCCTTTTGTGCCCAAAAAATAAAGTCCGGTTTGAATTTAGCAATCCTGTTTTCTTTCGGATTGTAATACGGTATATATATTTCATCCAATGTTTCATCAATTTTAGAAAACATCCACCAGTCAAATTGCGAAAAGATATTGTCGGGTCTGGCAAGATATTCTTCCAGTTGCTCAATAAATCTTACCTCGCTACCAACCTTGATAATATGGTTGAGATAATCAATTTTTTCGGTTTCTGAAACTATCACCGGAAGGTAATAATGGTTAGCCAAATATTTTATCCGTATATTTTGATTGTTGATTTCATATTTTCCTGCTTCTTCCAATAAATAGAGTTGTCTATCATACTCTTTTTTAGGTATTTCTCCATATTTCTGTTCTAACTCCTTTTCCTTTTGCGGATACTGTTTTATTAACTCAATCCTCTTTTTTAACTCCTCATATTTCTCTCCGTCAATAAACTTAACATTTTTAAAATGCACAATCTCGTTCTCTAACGATTTAAATTCCTTAAATTCTTCAATCCTGAGTGCAAAATAATCAAAAATCCGATCCAGAATTAATTCCGGCTCATATAACGATGTTTCACCTTTGCCAAGTGTATAATATTTATTTTTGCTTTCCTCAGAAAAACTTTCTTTTACTTTCTTCAAAACCTTCACTTCGCAATCTTATTTGTCTAAAGCGATTTTATCACCTAAAAATCTATAAAACTGCGAAGTTATATCAAAATCTTCCTTACTAATAGGGTATTTTTGAATTTCTTTTTCTTCAATAAGAAATTTTTCAGAGTCTTTGTAAATTGGGATGAGTAGAATTGCGTTGTGTTTTTTAATATATTCATCATTGCGTTCAAAAAACTTTCCTAATTCTCTTCCTTCAGTTTTTTGAGCATCCATCACTGCAATAATTTCCTTCAAGTTTTCCGCATTGGTGCCAAAAATAAACAAGCTTTCAATCGGTAATATAAAATTTTTAATCTTCTCAAAAACCTCTTTCTCTATTTCGCTCGCATTAAATAGGCTTTGTAGCCGTTTCCTTTTATTTTTAAATGGTTCTATCCTTACACCCCTGCCAACTGATTGCAGAACAAATTTTTTGGCATCGCTCCCAACCCCAATATTAATAAATAAAACAATATTCGGTCTGTTAGAATCCCAGCCCTCGTAAAAAGAACGTGAGCCCATTAATATATTTATATCCGAATCATCCCTATTTAATTGCCTGAAATAACTCTCATTTTCAAAACTTTCATTTATTTCATACCCCTCAAGCTTGTTCTTTAGCCAACCAGAAATATCCCCAATTCTTATTAACGCAAACGGCTTCTCCGCCGTCGTAAGCTTAAATATCAATTCCTGCCGGTTCCCAGGAATCTTCAAAACCTCAATCTTGCCCGGTGTTTTTGTGTTCAAAACATATTTCAAAACATCTTCATAATCCAATTCCAAAATCAAATCTCTATCCACAACACACTCCGTCTCTTCAAATTCAAATTTTGAATTATTGCAAAACTCTTTGACAATCTCCTCCTTTGCCTCTCTAAACAAATCCTCCCGAATTTCTTTTTTCGCAACTTTTTCCAATTCCCTGAAAAACAACTCCAAATCAGCTCCTTCCACATCAACAGAATTAACCAGCGTCAAAAGAAGTGGACGATGGTATAATGCGCTGTTATTTTTCCTGATTTCCTCAAAATATTTATTAATGTAGACCAAAAGTAAAACCGTTTTCAAAACAATTTTTTGCTTCTCTATCGGCGAAAAATCTCTTCCTTCTCTGAACCCTTGAACATTAGATTGAGATATATAGATGTGCTTGCTATAACCTTCTTTAACAAATTTTGAAAGATTGAAATTAAAGGCGCAGGTCGCAAAATCCCTCGGGTCAGTAAAAGTCGCAGAAAAATTAAATAAAAATCCGTTTCTTGACAATATGGAGTATAAAATTTGTCGCT
>JBAMMJ010000026.1:0-1554 GCA_039793825.1 Verrucomicrobiota bacterium
ACAATGTGTTGAAAATTGGGCGGTATCGGTCGCGCGTTCTGCAGGCAACGCTGAATAAATCAATCTCGGCGCGTCTTGCAGGAGTTATTTCGTTCCAACGCCGTTTAATCAAATCCGGAATAACTATAGAGTAATAAGCGGGCGGCATTAACGCGTTATCGCCTATTAAAAACTCTGCGTATGTCCCTTTTTCATTTATAGCAAACTCGTAGACAACCGGTTCCATCGCAAATGGCATAGCAAATTCAAGTTCGCGTTTGGTGGCAGACATAATTTCCTGCAACTTTGTTAGCGCGCGAGGTTTTGCTTCTGGCGAAAAAATGAATCCCATACCGCCGCCTGACATTCCGCCGAGCATCCAGAAACCCCAGAATTCATCCTTGAAAATTTCTTTTGTTCTGGCAATGAGGGTTTCGGTGTAAAGGTTGTTAGCCCAGGGGATAATTGTTTGAATGTATTCAAAAAAGTTCTTTGTTGTAGCGTTTCCGATTGTTTTGATATCGCCGCTGCGAAGGGCGTTTAAAATATCGTGAAGGATGTTTATCATTTGGAGTCTTGACTGCCATTCCTTTTTGCAACGGAGCAGATATTTCTCGGTTACCATTTCAAGGATTGGTCCGACATTTTGAGCCATTCCTCCGTGAACGAGCACTAAAGAATCTTGCAATGCTTTCCGAGTGTCTTTTGAAATTTCATCATAGCCAAATATTTTATGTGTAGGCATTAAACGCCCCCGACTGATACCGAATTCTGGATCAGCTTCTGTGGCAATGGCTCCTTCAATCAGTTTAACCCCCGGCCAGAGTCCACCTGAATCCTGCCATCCTCCACCTGAACCACTAAGCCACTCGCCCAGCAGTGCCCGCGCAAGAACAACGCGACGTTCGGATTCTTCTAATTCTCCGGTTAACGAACGAGCCTGACTTGTTGCCCGCATACAAACTGATATCAGGGACGCAAGCAGCGTGGTTGAAACTGCGAGCCTTGAGCCTTTGGGAATATTGTTAACATTGCTAACAAGTTCAATTCCGCGCCCTGCGCCAGTCATTTTCTCAAGCAATTCTTGAAGGCTTTGTTCTGAACCTTCAATTCCTGGTGGCACAATGCCGGATGCTATTACTGCCGCTTTTAGCAGACCAAGATAATCTCGCGCAAAGTCAAAGACTTCGGAAATTGTTGAAATTTCAACGCTGCATTTGAGGTCCACGCTCACAAGCCTGATTATCGGTTGATCAATTATTCTAAAATATGCCTCCACGGGTGGTTTTGGGCTTGCGTCTCTGCCATAAACTCCGAGGTCTATTGAGACATTTAAGACTTTTGCCCCTTCCGGGTAATCCATTCCAAGAAAGAATATATCGCTCCAGCCGCAATGGGTTAAATCCATACGCACCGGTGTTGATTCTTTAAGGAGGGGATATAAACCTGTTGCGGGGTCTTGCTTGAGTAATTCGCATCTAATTCTCAAAGGCTGGTCTGCTGGATGTCCTGTTCGGAAATTCCATTGATTTCCCCTGACGGTTCGGACGCTTTTGCGAACCTGATTTGCAAGCG
>JBAMMJ010000027.1:0-9828 GCA_039793825.1 Verrucomicrobiota bacterium
TAACCCTTTCAAAAATGAGGTTGTATTTTGACCGATTATGGAGTCAACAGTTGAGTTCAATGTTAATGATTTAGGATAAAGATGGAATTCAAACCGATGGTCTTACCACATAAAGATTCAACTGAAAAATACATAGATTAAAACATTAATGATAGTTGCAAATTTTTTTAAACTCTGTCTTTGATTAAAAGAAAAGTTATTGGATAATCTCTATAGGGATTGCAGGGAGTGTTCCAAGACCGGCGCGGATACGCCGTTGCGGCTGTTTGTTTGCGGTATTCTTCTGAAAATTTTTGGGTAACACTTCAACTATCAGGTTATCTACAGTGCCTATTTTTGCCTTTTCTGCGTCGCATTGCAGCACGAGGTCAAAACCATAACGGGAGGGTTTAACCTCTTTTATAGAAATTCCATCCGGTGGCTCCAATAACGAGAGATTGGTGAATTCTTTCATTAGAAATGGTCCTTCAAACGGGATATTTACTGAGGAACTGGGCTTTATTTTCACCGGCGCCTGACTCAATAATTTTATTGGGGGGCGTTTGAAATTATTCTGGGTGCAGACGAGCAATTCTTTTGCGGGGACGAGGTGATGATATGCGAAGGCTTGCATCATATCATCCGAAGGTATAGCCGGGCGCACGATTGTTTTTCCGTTAATGATTGTCCTGCCTTCTATCTGGAGGTTGAATGGATTAACCGATGTTGGGGCGGAGACGGTGAGATTAATTTTTTCTTTACCGATAGGGATACGGGCGCCGCTCAATGTAACTCCCGGGGGAGCGTTTTTCAAGTAAATTTCTATTTCGCCGTCAAATCCATCTTTTCTTAAAGCGTAAACTGTGAATGACTCGCTCAATCCCGCTCTAATATTAAGGCTTGATGGTGCAATTCTTAAACTGAAATCGGGCTGGGGTTTGCTGATTCTCAACCGATAGGAAAACTGTTCGCCTCCGCGCCACTGGTTGTCATAAATCTGTAAATAATAAAAGCCGTTTGCGGGGATTGTGGCTTTGATATAAGAGTCGGCGTGATGAGTGGTCAAACCGCTTCCTTTGTCCATAAAATCGTCGTTGTAAGCGACCTTATTTCCAGCTGAATCAAGAAGGAGGATTGCCGAGTCAAGTGGACTGTTTAACCTGCGGGCATAAACTTCCGCGACGATTGTATCCCCTTTATTTGCGTAAAAACCGAATACGTCTTTGTCCTGTTTAGAATCAATTTTACCGTTTATAACGATTGGCAGGTCAATTTTCTGGGCTGATGATGGGCTATTATTTGGTTCTTTATCAAACTGTTGTGGCAAATCATCTACCAGGATGAATTGCGGCATTGACATCAGCCCATTATTGGCGACGGAGACGGGATAAATGCCGGGTGTTAGTGATGTGGCGTCAAATACAATCCGATTTGTTGGCAAATTCCAGCCATTTATAAAGATTTCATTTAATTTTCCAATTTTTCCGCCCACTCGGTAGATGGAGGTTATAAAAGGCAGTTCGCCGATAGTGATTCTATAAACGAAGTCTTCGCGGCCGCGATAAATTGAGTCGCGGATTTCCAGAGAATATTCGCCGTCGGCAGGGATTTCATAATAAAGAACCGGGTCGGGGTTAAACATAAAATCGTCATTGAAGGCAAGTTCTTTGCCGCGAGAATCGTAAAGGGTAAGGACGGCCTGAAACCAGCCTGGGACTGCGTCCGGGATGTAAGGGATCAGCTGACGGGCGAGGGCTATGACGACGATTTTTTGTCCTTTTTTTGCGCTGAACCGATATCTATCCACGCCTCCGGGCATAATCTGTCCGTTGACTGTGGTGGGGAGGGTAATACGGATTTCTCCCTCTGAAGGCGTTACCACCGGGTCTTTATTTTCTTTTCCCTGACGCCATATTTTTCGCGGTTTCCGACTGTATTCGTTTAGCGAGCCGACGTAAAAAACGCGGGGATTGGAGAGTCCGAGCAAAGTTTTTAGCCGTATTTCCCGTTCCCCAGGTTCAGCGTCTGGAGAAATCTTTACGAGCACTTTTACAGTTTCTGCCAAGGCCGGATTGAGTTCTTTTGGTGGGATAAAATTTGCTAATTTTTTTCTTATTTCTTCCAGTTCGCGTTGTTCTGCCTGAGTTAAACCTTTTGCCGACCTGCCGGCCGCGGCTTTTTTCTTAAGCAATTCCTGCAATCTTTCTCGCAAGAGCTGGGCCTCTTTTTGGGTGATTGGCGCTGTGTAATCAATAACAGTTGCCTCTATGCCTTTGCCGGATACAAGCGCATTTGTTACGCCGCGGAGAAATTGACCCGCAATTGTGACTTCAAATGTTGAGCCCTGTTTTCCGCCGGCTGGATAAACAAAACCGATATGCGGAGAGATTTCCTGAGCAGGTGCAGTCATTGTTGCCGCGAAATAAACAATCCCCATCCACAAGATATTCTTACAATTCATAAAAGCTGAATTTTGGCTTTAAATAAGTATATGCTTCCATTAATCTGGGTGCAAGTCTCAAAGTGTGTTTTTAAAATCTAACATAAAGCACGATAAGTTAACTTTGATTTGTGAACAACGATAGTGTCAAATTGTTGCAAGAGGCGGATGCTTCGCGAGCCAAAATATTCTTTTTGATCGCTGGCTTTATAATATTATTTTTTCCGACAGTGATTGTTGGGATTGATTCGTTCTTTTACCGGGACTATGGGGTGCTTGGCTATCCTATAATTTATTACTGGAAAACCTCAATTTTAAGTGGCGAATTGCCGTTCTGGAATCCTCTAAGCCACTGCGGCGTTCCATTCATAGCTCAATGGGGGACGATGTCGCTTTATCCGTTTTCATTAATTTATTTAATCTTGCCGCTTCCACTCGGACTTAACCTGTTTATTTTTCTTCACCTTATTGTTGGCGGCGCGGGTATGTATCTTCTTGCTAAAAAATGGATAGGGAAAGAATATCCATCTCTTTTAGCCGGGGTTGGATATATCTTTAACGGTGCGGTTTTATCCTGTCTTATGTGGGCTAATTATGTTGCCGCAGTTTGCTGGATTCCCTGGATAATATATTCATTTGAAACAGCTATTTTAAAAGGCAAGAAATATCTTATTTATTCAATAATATTTTCGGTTATTCAGTATCTTGCCGGGGTTCCTGAGTTGGTTATTATAACTCAATTTATAGTGTTTTGCGTTTTTATTATTACACTGCCAGTGACTTTCAATACTATAATTAGATATATAATTATTTTGATATCGCCAATTATATTGAGCGCTGTTCAATTATTGCCATTTTTACATTTATACTCAAATTCGCATAGGCTATCAATGATTGATGTTAATAAATGGGCGATGCCCGGATGGGGTTGGGCTAACTTTTTTGTTCCATTATTTCATTATTATGAAACCTATCAACATACTTTTATTCAGACTGGTCAAGCTTTTCTAACATCTTATTACTTCCCGCTCATATTTATCTCACTTTCATTGATTGGCGTTTTAGATTTTAGAAATAAACGAATTGCGATGTTATTAGTTATAACCTTATTTTCACTGATAATGTCGCCTGGCGAGAATGGTTTTTTGTTTCCAATAATTTCAAACCTTTTGCCGTTATCAATTAAAATAAGATATCCGGTTAAATTTATTTTAATAGTTGCGTTTACGATACCACTTCTTGCGGCTTATGGATTATCAAAATCGGAAAAGAAAAATGCTAACTTAATATTATCAACTATTGTTGTATTATTCATCGTTTGTTCAGTGTTATTATTTAATTATAAATATCAGTTTGAATATGATCAGTTTAATATAACGCTTAAAAACGCCGTTATAAGATTAATAATATTGTTGGTGTCCGTATTTATAATTATAATATCTTTCAGTAAGGTTAGATATAGATATTTATTTTACTTTTTATTAATACTTGTGGCATACGATGCGGAAAAACATATCCCAAACTTTCATCCGAGATTGTCTTCTGAATATTTGACTTCAAAATTGTGGGAGGAATCTACACGTTACAAACCATTATCTATAAGTGAAGGGAGAGTGTTTATTTCAAAAGAGGCTGAGGAAAAATTGTTAAGAAGCGTAGTATCAGATTGGTCGGCGAATTTTACCGGAAAGCGGCTTGCAGTGTGGTCTAACTTAAATCTGCTTGAACATATTCCTAAAGTTAATGGCGCATTTACACTACAGATAAAGTATCAAAAAGAAATTGAGAGTGCGCTATATAGTTCTGATACGAGGAATATATCAAATATGTTAAGATATTTATCGGTTAAATATATAACCCTGCCAGGAACTGTGGTGGAATGGACAAATTATGATGAGTCGCTTCCTTTGATAACAGCCGGGCAATCGGTTGCGATAATGAATGATGAACAAATAAAAGAGATGTTATTTTCGGACAATTATGAGCCGGGCTCGGTTGTTTTTATTTCTAATATACAGAGAGATAAACAACCTGAATTAAAGGCTATAAGAAGCGCAAATGTGAAGATATTTAATACGAATATTACAAATCATAAAATAACAATTGAATATGAGGCTGACTCGGAGTCGGTATTGACAATTGCGCAATCGTATTATCCATTATGGCAAGCTTATATGGATGGGAATAATCTTTCTATTATGCGCGCTAACTATGCTTTTCAATCGGTTTATCTTCCACAGGGGCGACACTATTTAGTTATCAAATATGAGGATAAAATGTTTTATATTGGTTTTATTATATCAATATTAGGAATAATCGGGTTGATAACTAAATTATTCTATAAATCTGAATAGTCCCCACAGGTTAGGGGAGATTGAGGCTTCGCTTGGGAGGTCTGACATAATAGCAGTATATTTATTTGACCAATAGACACGGCTTGATACTGCGCTGCCTGTCTGGTCGCTTAAAACTCTACCGACATCGCCGCGTGTCTCTTTTATCTTTGATGGACTGAAATGTATATCTTTAAGTGGAACAGCGGCTTCCAGAGTGTATTCTCCGAGGCCGCGTTTAACCATTATTTCAGCGCTGGTTAATTCTACGACCTTGTCGCACCACAGGGTTCGCCACGGAGAACTAAATGGAACGCGCTCGCCTGTGAAGCCTTCAATCTTAAAATCGTAGAGGACGCAAACGGGTTTGCCTTTAAACATTGCGAAACTTAATCTGATATCGCCCAGTCCGGCTTCTGTTCGGTTGGGATTTAGACCGGGTTTTGTCTGTAACATCAAATCTAATACATCGCCTGTTTTGAATAGTTCGTAGAGGTTTTCGCCTTTGTTTTCAAATGTTGCTTTATCGTCTTTGCCTTTAAAGAGCAGATATAATTTTTCGTTATCATAGGCTAATGCGAAGCCGTCTATTCTATTGCTGGTCCACTCGTTGTCATTACCGTCAATTACGATTTTACCGGGGGCAACCTTCTGGACGTTGTAGATTTTTGGCTCAATGGTTCTGGCTATTTCCCGTTTTTTAATCTCGTGGGCGGCGGCGATTTGTTCTTGGGACACGGTGAATGTTCCGCCGGGGAGTCGTTTTATTTTTTCCAGTCCGTGAAGTTGAACGACGGTGCAATGATTTTTGCCGACGATGTAATAATAATTGTAACTGCCGTCGGTTGAACGAACTTTCTGGAATGTACCGCCGAAATGTTCGTCGTAGAGGCTTGTCTGGGCAAGTAGATCGGGCGGTGGGATGTAAGGCATACGCCAGAGGAAGCCGACGCGCTGGTCTTTGAAGACTCTGTCTATGTAGAGCCCATCGTCGCAAGTCATAAGGTAAGTGCAACCGAGATTGGAATTAAACACGACCACATCTCCGATTTCGTTGTTTACTCTGACGATACCCCAGATGCGTGTTGGGGCGATGAGAACACCGGGCTCGTCGCCGCGCGCGGTGGTGCGGTGTCCGGCGTGGAGACCTGGCCAGTCATTACGGTAGCGCCATCGGATTTTTCCATTTTGCTGGACACAGGTGAGCGGTCCGCCAAGCAGGATAGCGTTTCCTTGAGAATCAACCCCGAGCGCCTCGCCACTACCTTCAAAGGTTTCTTTTGGGACATCGTAGATTGGGTAGCCATCCTTTGTTTTGCCGACGGGTTTGAAGAAGACCATTCTTCCGTTTCCGGCATTTGCTGCTGTTTCAAACTTTTCATTCATTCGCCAGTTCCATCCTGCATAAGCGTGGGTTAGCAGTCTGCCTTGATAGGTCAATTTGCCGAATTTCAATTCTTCTGGCTGAACAAAACCGTCGTTATTAAAATCTGTCCAGGTAAAGAACTTATTTTCCGGGTTATATCCTTTTACGAAATTTGTGAGAAAATCGGTGTTTTGCCAATCTTTGCGGTCGGCTTTGCTTGCTGGTTTTTCTCCAAAGGTTTCTCTTAACGCTACGGCAGAGCCCATTGCGGCTACAGGTTTTACGTGTTTCATTTTTTCGTCGTAAAGCCACAACACAAGCGATGGATGTTCGTGTGGGGCCATAAAACTTGTCATCCACAATTTTCCGTCGGTTCTAAAGGCGTATTCGGGGAAATCATCCTGAGAAAACCGCGCGTATCTGGAGCTATCTGGTCTGTAATATAGACTAAGCGGGGTGATTTTGCCTGATTTTGGGTCTCGTCTAAATTCTAATCCGCGGTAAAACATCCTGTTTTCGTTTTCCGGGTCAAGGCAGCCGCCGCCGCCATACTGGGTTGGTCCGTAGATTGCCTTTTCGCAGAGTAGGGTTTTTGGGTTCCAGATACTAACTCTTTTAGGCCAGTAGGTGTGTTCCATAACCCAGACTCGTCCATCCTGTGCTACTTCAACCCCGTATGGTTCTTCAAGGTCGTTTTCGTCAAAAGGTCCAACCTCGCGTCTGCCTGGTTTTCCTAAAACCGAAATCACCTTTCCGTCCGGTGAAAATCCGAAGACCTGATGTAGTGGTTCGCCTTCGCCGATGTAGATATTGCCATTTTCGTCAACGCCCAGACCGAGCGGGTTTTTCAATTTACCGGCGAATAGTGTTTTGGTTTCAAAGGTTTTTAAATCAATTAGGACGACGTCTTTTCCGCTTGTTGTGATGAGATTATTTGAGTTGTATTTTCTAATTCTTCCGGGCGATGGCAGATTTATTTCCTTGATAAGGATCGGTTTTTGCTCGTCAAATTGCTTATAAGCGATGTCCCAACCAAATCCCCGCCACGGTCCGGCGATGCCTTTTGAGATATCAAAAACCTGAATTACATCAAGTTTCTGAAAGCTCACAAAGGCGAGGTTTCCAATGACCTGAAATCCGCTAACACCGCGTTTATTTGGACTGGTGCGCATTTCATAAACTGATACATCCTTTTTGGGCATTTCTTTTTGAAAGATTTTCCGCGACGCCTTTGTTCTGGTGTTGATCTGGATTATTGCCTGGTTATCGCCGATCCAGCCGCCTTCGCACCAGCCGTAATACCAGTCGCTGTCAACGCAGATTTCTGCTGGAATAGCGACCCATATTCTGTCAATGCCCCAGAGTTTATTGCCGTCTGAATCTGTTTCAACGATTGAATCGCCTGCTTCAGCGAAGGCGCCGAGCCACATATTGCTGCCGGCGCGGGCAATTGTACGGGGTGGTTCGTGGTCGGCAAGCCATCCTCCTTTTCTATCTTCGGTTTGCCACGGCACGGAGGCGACTGGATATGGCAGATAACTGAACTTATATTCAACTGAAAGTTTAGGGATGAATATGCCGCGCCAGCGGTAATTACCCGGCTTCAAGATGAGTTTGCCGAATAGGTCTTCAAGATTCCACCAGACAGTATTTTTTCCAGCTGGAAATTCAACTCCAGCCACTGGATTTGCAATGACCTCGTCGTTTTCGTCTCTTATCTGGATTGTGACTTTGCCATCGGATGGGGTGGAAAAGACGATTGGAATATTGCCGACTCGGGAGTCGGTTTCGCTTTTTGAATACAGTCGCGCGTCTGCCATTGCCGTGATTTCGCCTATTGTGATTCTATCCACGCCGCCTGTTGAGAGGACTCTTATGCCTCGTGTGGAGACAAGATTTGAGAAGACCAAAAACTGATTTGACCGAAAATTGCCCGTTGGTGTTTTTACAAGAGGAATCTGTTGCCAGTCATTTGTGCCGGTAGCAAATCTCGCTTCAGATAGACCTGTGTATTGTTCAACTGTGAAGTTGCCAAACCCTTTTTCTGATGTTCCAAAATAAAATCCAAGTCCGCGCAGTGGCATTGGTTTGTCCCAGCTTAAAATTATCCATTCAGGTGATTCCGATGTAATTGGGCTGGCGCGTTTTGCCGAAGAAAAGTTTCTGGAAGGGTCAATATATCCATCAACAATTGTAAATGGGCGGTTGAGCCACGGCTGGGGCTGGAAGCCTTCGCTCGGTTTGTCGGCGCTACTTGTCCATATTGAAGCTTCTGGCGCGACATTAACCAATGTTGCCGGCACAATTGTGAGATAGGGCAAAACCGCTTTATATTGCGGCGCGTTGGCTGAAGTCTTTGTGATTTTAGAATCTATTGTGAAACGCACCGCGTCAATTGACAAGCCGACAGGAAGCGGGATCACCTGCAGGCGGCGGTCTGTTGCATCTTCAATTTTAAGCCTACTCCATTTATTGTTTGAGTGGAATTCAATCTCACCAGCATCGTATACAATTATTGAGCCGGAATTAATCGGCGATTTAAATTTTATGGTGAAAACTCCACTTTGTTTTTCGGAAAGATTTGTGGTTGACCAATTGACGACTTCAAAGTTCTGGTTTGTTGGAGAAATTGGTATGGTGATATTGCCGGGTTGAGCGAGCGAGTTTGCAAGGTCAACTGAATCAACTCTTATGCTAAACCTGATTGGCGACTGAACTTGCGCAATGCCGTCCGATAAAAGTAAAATGAGATATAAACCAAGCAATGCAATCTTTTTCATTGTAGAATCCATAATAGCAATTATTGATTTTGGAGAAAATTATTTTATTGCTGGCATTTGAATTTTGTAGTTGTTATCGGCTGGGACATTATTCACATTGTGCGGTTTCAAATTATATAAACCACTTTATGTAATTCAATCCGCAGGGGGATATGTAATCTGGATGTCAAATGTGGGTTTTGATTAAACATTGATTTAGTGGAAGTAAAACAATAGATTGTTGTTATGATAAGAGTTGGGATTGGTTATGATGTGCATCGCCTTGTATCGGGAAGGAAGTTAATACTTGGCGGTGTGGAGATTCCTTTTGAAAAGGGACTTGATGGTCATTCCGACGCCGATGTTTTGATGCATGCGATTTGTGACGCTATTCTTGGGGCGATTGGTTGTGGCGATATCGGAACATTGTTTCCAAATTCTGACCCGAAATGGAAAAACGCGCCGAGCAAAATCTTTTTAAACGAAGCTGCCAATAAAGTTGAGAACCTTGGAGGGAAAATAGTGAATGTTGATGCTTCGTTAATAGCTGAGGCACCAAAGATTAGCCCGCACATTGAGGCGATGAAATCAAATATAGCCATTGCACTTCGCATTTCACCTGAACAGGTCGGGGTGAAAGCCACGACAAATGAAGGGCTTGGTTTTGTCGGAAGAAAGGAAGGTATTGCCGCGTTTGCTGTGGCTGCGGTTGAGATAAAATAAAAGATCGGGAATAGAATTTTGCTCCTATTCCCGATCGTTTCAAACAAGCAGGCAGTGATGATCTATTATTTAACTAATCTGAAGAACATATTGGTATTGAGAATAGGCACTGCCGCCGGGCTCTGACTGCCATCTGGCACATCTATCCAGTTTGACGTATTAAGGTCGGGATTCTGTTGCAGCCTGAAACCCGGGGCGCTCCAGGTAAATATGATTGTATTGCCATCA
>JBAMMJ010000027.1:9838-12534 GCA_039793825.1 Verrucomicrobiota bacterium
GATTTCAAAGCTTGGCAATTGCGCGAGGATTCCGGCGCCAAACAACACGTCTGAACTTGTCAATGAACCTTGATGGACCTCAACGGCAAGCAAGTTTGGTCCGGAGACAAGGTTCGTTACGGTGATGAAAGGTGAAATTGTATAGTCGCTTACATCAATAGAGCTTGCTGACAGCGTGTTGAAGCCGATTTGACCGGAGGGCATATTATATCGGTAGACTTCAACCCCGTTAATATAGAAGACCGCGCCGTCATCTACCGCGTGAGCAAACGCAATTTTAACGCCATCGGTCTTGTATGGGAAGACGAACCATTTTCTGAAGTAAAATGTGGGGATAAATGTTCCTGATGCATTGGTTAAAGCAAACGGGGTATTAATTGGATTGTTATCAACAAATCCGCTGGTTTCCAGTCCGAATAAAGCGGCTCCGCTCTGCCAGGAGCTATCGTCAAATGATGGTTCAAACCAATTTGTTCCCAGATCAGTCCCTGTATTTTCATATTTCCAGTCAACCCAAACCGGCATTATGAATGTAGTGGCGAGAACTGTTTGTTTATGATTCATCAAGGTGTTTGCCGCTTCTGATGTGTCTGCTACACCGTTGATTGTTATCTCATAAATAACGCCGTTTTGCATTGGGGTTGTGGTGATGATTACATTGGTCCAATTTTGCAATATAACGTTCATAATATCCAGAGCCGCGCCACCGCCGACAGGGGCTATTGCGTAATTGGCTGGGTCCTGCGCGGAGAATGGATCAAGCGGTTCGGAGAATGTAAGCGTGATAGTCGTTAAATTTGTGTTTGCAACAGCGGATAAAACCGCAGGCGGAGTAGTATCTGGCGTAACGGTAATAAGCGCGCTGGTTTCAACGGTGTTGACCATATTTTGCACGACCACTTTATACACGCCTGACATATTCGGTTTTGCGTTAACAATTGGATAGAACGAGTTGGTTGCTCCATCTATTGGAACACCGTCTTTATACCACTGGAACTGCGGGGAGGCTCCTTTTACTTCCACAGAAAGGGTTAACGATTCGCCTTCATTAATTGTCTTATCGGTCAGTGGTGTAAGGATTTCTACCGGTGTCAGCGCGGGCAGAATTCCAATTATTTGAAGCCCCATAGTAACGTCCGAACTTGTGGCGGATGCCTGGTGAACTTCTACTGCAACAAGATTAGAACCTGCAACAAGGCCTGGTAAATATATGGTAAATGGTCCTTCATAAGCGGCATCGCCTACCGTGCGCGATGCCAGAGTTGAATATGTTATTGTTCCAGAGGGCATACCGAGCCTGTAAATTTCCTTTCCATTCAAATAGAACACTGCACCATCATCAATAACCGTTCTTATTGCGATGGCGGAATTTGTCGGGTCATTGCCTGGGAAATCAAACCAGGTGCGGAAATAGTATGTTCTTACACGGGCTGTCGCCTGCATATTTGAAATGTTCATAATTGTTCTTACTGGCTCGGGTAACGCCGGGATAGTCCCTTCTTTTGCCTCAAATAATGCCATTCCATTTGACCATCCGGAGTCATCAAAATCTAACCTGTACCATACATTACTCCAATCAACTCCTCGGCTTTCAAATTTCCAGGTTGCCAGGTTGTCAATTGTGAGCATAGTCACATAATACATTGCAACCTGTTTTGGTACTTCTACGATTGGGTTAGATTGCCGTGATAGGTCCATTATCCCGGTAGGAACAATGGTGTAACGTCTTCCAAACTGAATATCTCCCGCTAAAAACGTTAGAGTGGCGTTAGTTGGGCTTGTAAGGGCGGCAGTAGTTGGGAAAACTGGCACGCCGACATCAGGATATAGTTGGTAGCTGAACGGATCAGCCGCTTCTGTTGAAACCGGTTCAGAGAAGATTACATCAATTGTCATATAATTTGATGATGCGACCGCGGCAATTATTCTCGGTGGTATGGTGTCGGGAACATAAGTTAGTTTTCCGCTGCTTGATGCCTGGCTTGTGGTGTTTGAAACAACAACCGAGTATGTGCCATCATTTTCTGGGGCAAAGTTGGTAATTGTTAAACTCACATTAGTGGCTCCATCAATTGGGACGCCGTCTTTGAACCATTGATAATGCTGGAATGTGCCTGAAGCCCCAATCGTCAATACAACAGTTGACGCCTCAAAAACATCAATGTCACGAAGTCCATTTGTTATCACAATAGGCTCTGATACCACGGTTATATTAACCGGCGGGGTGTTAGTGGAATTAATGTTATTCCAGACGGATACATAGTATGAGCCGCTGTCGGATGGCAAGGCAGGATAGACATGGTAAAACCTGTTTGTCGCATCTGGGATCGGCTGACCATCTTTATACCATTGATATTGTGGGGATGAACCGGTTACCGCAACTGATAAATACAGTGTCTGTCCCTCTAAAATGGTTTCGTTTGTCGGCGCCGAGACTATTTGGATTGGTTCGTTTACGCTCACAATCAATTCCTCAAGACTGAAGGCGGACAGGGCATAACTGTATGAGGGACTTGTTGTTTCCTGACCATTTGGAACAGAACCACGATAAACCTGAACTGACACCGAGAATGATCCATCAGGACCCGGGTCTATATCCTTAAACACTATCATCGCGCCGACGGCTCGGTTTTCACCTGCATTCCAGGCAGCCTGATTTTCATTTAATGTTGCCACATCGGATGAGGTTATAACGC
>JBAMMJ010000028.1:0-702 GCA_039793825.1 Verrucomicrobiota bacterium
GTTTACCCAGGCGCCTGCGGCGTAAATCAGGATAACGTCGCAGTCGGCGGTTAAAACCGTTTCTGCCTGATTCACGTTTTTTGCCTTGATTACGGGATTAATCTGGAGCGGGAAGTTTGCGGTTTTTTTCAAGGTTTCCAATTCTGCGGTTATTCGTTTGACTTCTTCGGCTGCCTGTTGTTCGGTCTGGATACCGCCCCAGTTTCTCCAGCTTGTTGCGTTGCGGCGCGTTGGGGTATCGTAGGTCAGGACGGGCTGAATTTTCAGGGGTTTTCTGATTGGTTTTACTGTTATGTTTTCTGCGGCTGTTGAGGAAGCTGTTGTTGATGCAAGGGCGAGTCCGCCCAGGACGATTCCTGTTGTGGCGAGGAACTCGCGTCGGTTCATAGCGTCGTTCTGCGGTCCGTTGGGGTGACAACCGCAGCAGCAATGAATGTGATTGTGTAGATGGTTATGCGAGTTTTCCTTATTTGAGAGATTGTTCATATGAGAATTATTAATGAGTATTTGAGCAGAGTAAAGAGTAAATTTCTGGATTAAATCTTCTGGACAGTTTATTGGATTTGTTGCGAAAATTGCGGCGATGAATTCGCGGTTATCAACAGGAGAGCAGGTTCAATATTTGCTGACGTTGCCATACGCGATGGCTGAGGTGTTTGAGGAGGTGGAGGGGAAGAGGCGTCCGGAGTGGTATGCGATATC
>JBAMMJ010000028.1:712-1491 GCA_039793825.1 Verrucomicrobiota bacterium
GGCGGGGCGACCTGTCGGATTCTGGTGAATTGTTATAGAGAGACAGGAGGGGGTGTAGATTTTTTTGAATGGTTGGGAGCCGGGCGAAAGCTTGTGGTTCACGGGGGCGGGTTGAGCAGGAGGTTGCCGGCATATTCTGCGGTAGGAAAACCACTGATGCCGATACCAGTATTCAGGTGGTCGCGCGGACAGCGATTAGACCAGACGTTGCTTGATTTGCAGGTTCTGGAATATGAGCGGATATTGCGTCAGGCGCGGCAGACCGGGCGCGTTATGATAACCAGCGGGGATGTGTTGTTGAGGGTTCCGGGGAGGATATCCGCGTTGCCGGAGGCTGACGTGGTTTGTTTAGGGATAAGGATGCCTCCTGAACAGGCGAAAGAGTTTGGCGTCTTTTTTTTGCCGCGCGCGACGCCTGAGGAGCTTGCTTTTACCCTGCAAAAACCGAGCGCGGCGAGGATTCGCGATCTTTCCGTAGAATATCTTTATCTTGTGGACAGCGGGGTATGGATATTGAGTGAGCGCGCGGTGAGGGCTCTTCTGGAGCGCAGCGGATGGCTTGTGGATGGGAAGGTGAAGGACGGTAATGAGAAGCCGTATGAGTTGTATGGCGATTTTGGAAGCGGGCTTGGGACGAAGGCGGTTAAGCCGGATAGATTGTTGTCGGGGCTTACCTGCGCCGTTGTGCCGCTTGCAAACGCGCAATTTTATCATTTTGGTTCAACGCGACAGCTGATTGAATCTGTATCCGGGATTCAGAATCTTGAGCTGGACGAGAC
>JBAMMJ010000028.1:1501-12388 GCA_039793825.1 Verrucomicrobiota bacterium
AAGCTCGGTTTGATGGGGGCGAAGCGGCATCCCGACCAGTATTTGCAAAACGCGAAGTTTGAGTATCCGTTGCGGCTTGAGGAGAATCATACCTTATGGGTGGAGAATTCTTATATACCGGCGAGCTGGCGGCTGGGGTATAATCATATATTTACCGGGGTGCCTGAGAATAACTGGGTGTTGCGGTTAGAGTCGGGGGTCTGTCTTGATTTTATTCCGATTGGGGAGGAACAGTTTTGTATTCGGGTTTACGGATTTAACGATGATTTTAAAGGTAAATTGAGTGAGAGGGAGACGGTTTTTATAAACCGGCCGATTAATGAGTGGTTTAAGGCGCGCAAGATTGAACCGGCGGCTGTTGGGATTGATCCGGGTTGTGATATATACGAGGCGCCGATTTTTCCGGTTGTCTCTTATTCTGAGTTAGAGCCCGGGTTTATTGAGTGGCTTTATATGGAGAGTCCGCAATCGGATTATAAGCAGTTCTGGATAAATTGTCGGAGGTTAAGCGCGCGCCAGATTTTGAGGGAGGTGAATGTTTTGAGGTTATACCGGCAGCGCGACACATTAAGGAAGTTGTGTTTGATGCCGATGTTAAAGAATTATCGGTATAGCGTTTTTTTTAAGCTTGATCTTGAATCCACGGCGAAAATATTTGCGGAGACCGAATATGAATTGCCGGAGTTGACTTTTGATTCTCGGAGTGGACTGGAGCCGTTGCAGGAGGTGCACGACCAGATGTTTAGGTCTGCGGTGTTGCGGCACAGGGGAAAGAATGGGTGGGAGTTATTTGAGAAGAACGCGTTTGCGAGGTTGCGCGAGATGATAGTTCGGGACGCGCAGTTAACGGCTGTTGAACCGCAACCGCGGGCTCAGGAGGACCAGATTGTCTGGGCGCGTAGTCCTGTGCGACTTGACCTTGCCGGGGGCTGGACAGACACGCCGCCGTACTGTCTTGAGTATGGCGGGCGGGTGATAAATGTTGCGGTTGATTTGAACGGTCAGCCGCCGATACAGGTGTTTGCCAAGTTGTCAAACCGCCGCGAGCTTGTTGTGAGGTCAATTGATCTTGGAGTTGAACAACGGATAGAGACCTATCAGCAACTGGATACTTTTGCGCAACCGGGGAGCGAGTTTGCGCTTGCGAAAGCGGCTCTGGCGCTTGCCGGGTTTTTGCCAAGATTTCACACGACCGGCAGATATTCCTCGCTTAAGGCGCAATTGGAGGATTTTGGCTGGGGGATTGAGATATCAATGATGTCGGCGGTGCCGAAAGGGTCTGGATTGGGGACGAGCAGCATTCTTGCTGCGACGTTGCTTGCGACCTTGAGCGACCTGTGCGGATTAAACTGGGATAAAAAGGCATTGTTTACCCGAACGCTTGCGCTTGAACAGATGCTGACGACAGGTGGCGGCTGGCAGGACCAGGCAGGGGCGATCTACTGGGGTATTAAGCTGATTGAAACGGCGCCAGGTCTTGTGCAGAAACCGTTGTTGCGTTGGTTTCCGGACGCGCTGTTTGGTCATAATTACGCAAATAAAACTATCCTGCTTTATTATACGGGGATAACGCGGCTTGCGAAAAATATTTTGCAGGAGATCGTGCGGGGAATATTTTTGAACTCGCCTTATCACCTGCGGTGTGTTGAGGAGATCGGGGAGAATGTGGATGTTGTGGCGGAGGCGCTGGAGCGGTGCGATTATTCGGCGCTTGCCAGGGGTATTGAGCGGAGCTGGATTTTAAACCAACGTTTAGATTCCGGGACAAACCCGCCCGAGGTGCAGGCGATTATCAGCAAGGTAGCGGATTACCTGCTGGCAACGAAATTGCTCGGAGCCGGCGGGGGCGGGTATCTGCTTATGCTTGCAAAGGATGAGCAAGCCGCGGCGATGATAACTAAAATATTAACGCAGCAGCCGCCTAATAACCGCGCAAGGTTTGTCTCATTTCAACTCTCAAACACCGGACTTCAAATAACCCGAAGTTAGCCGTTCGGTTTTAATTTGATATTTTGCGCGGATTCTATTTAATGTTTAAGGAATGAAGTCACGCAAGGTAAGTGTAAAACGTCGGACTAAAGAGACGGATATAAGTGTCAGGCTCAATATAGACGGGAGCGGCAAGTATACAATCCGCAGCGGGATACCGTTTTTTGACCATATGCTTGAGTTGTTTGCAAAAAACGCTGTTATTGACCTGGAGCTGGATTGTAAGGGGGATATTGAGGTGGATTATCATCACACGGTAGAGGATTGCGGGCTGGTTCTGGGGGAGGCATTTAACGCGGCGCTTGGTGAGAAACGAGGTATTAATCGGTATGGAACCGGATTTGACCCGCAGAATCCGCTTTTTGCCGAGAGTTATGTGCCTATGGATGAGACCCTTGCGCGGTGCGTTGTTGATTTTTCTGGCAGGCCGTATCTGGTCTGGCGGGGGATGGACAGGTTGGAGTATAAACGGATTAGCGCCAAGGAGAAGAGCCAGGATATGGCGTGCGCGTTTCGGTTTGGTCTGGCGAAGGAATTTTTTCGGGCGTTTGCAACCCGTGCGAGGTGCAATCTGCACATTGAATTATTGTATGGGGGAGAGCCGCATCACGTGGTTGAGGCGTTGTTTAAGGCGTTTGGGAGGGCTGTGGGTTATGCCTGTCGGATAGACCCGAGGATGGCGGGAAAAATACCGAGCACAAAAGGCAAATTATGACATTGGTGGCAGGCGCCTGAGATAATAATGGTAAAATAGGTGTTTAAATGGAATGAGGATTTTTGGTTTTTTTGATAAGAGGGCAGAAATGGAATTGCGGATATTCGGATATGAAAATGAATAAATAGGTGGCGGCTGTGCGTCAAATTTAATGGGATTGGATAAGAAATATTCCGAGTTAAAGGACGATGTTCTTGTCAAAGCGGCAAAGAAAGGAGATACAGCCGCCTTTGAGGAATTGGTATCAAGGCATCGGGACAAGGTATACGCCCGGTTATTGACGATTGTGAAGAATGAAGATGTAGCAATTGATCTGGCGCAAGAGGTATGGATAAAGACGTGGCAAAGGTTAAAGCAATTTCAGGGAGATTCTACCTTTGCAACCTGGATTACAAGGATAGCGATTAACATCGGGCTTGATTATTTACGAAAACAAAAGAGAAGAAAAATTGAATCAATTGAAGAACAAATTGAAGAAAGTGGCGGCATTGAGCGTCAAATGCCAATAGAGACAGTGAATCCGACGCAGGGATTGGAACGGGAAGAATTAAGGGCGCGGATTGATAGGGCTATGAAACAATTGTCTGATGAACATAGAACGGTTTTGGTTTTACACGAGTTTGAAGGGCTTGAGTATAAAGAAATAGCGAAGCTAATGAAATGTTCGGTTGGGACTGTGATGTCGCGATTGTTTTATGCGAGAAAAAGGCTTGCTCATTTGCTTGCCGGTCTAAAAAGAGAGTGGTTTTGAGGTAGTAGGTTTATGAAAGGGTTGGTGGTGTTATGATGACATTGGAGCAACAATTAAAAATTCAGGCGTATGTTGACGGCGAATTAAGCCGGGCGGAGGCGAAAAAGGTTGAAGCCTTGATTGCTGCCGATCCGGAGGCGCGCGGACTTTATGAAGAGCTCAAATTCGCCGCGACCGTTCTTCGCGAACACGAACCTGAGTTCAAGATGCCTGTTTCGCAGGAGTTGTTCTGGAACAGGATTTATGAGCAGATCAAACAGTCTGAGCCTGAGCCGATACCGGTTCTTGATTATCTGAAATACCTTGTCGGCGTGGTGTTCAGCCGCAAAAACTGGGTTCCTGTGACCGCAACTTTTATTGCGAGTGTTGGCATCTTTTTGCTCAAAGATGTTATAAAACCGATAGAGGATTATCTTGTGGTGGTTGAAACTCCGTCGGATGAAGTCGGCTCTTATTCATTTAGAGCGCAGTCTGAAAAAATGTTTGTTTTATGGATATATAATAAAGAAAATGTAGGTGGCGAAGGCGCGACAAAAGTTGAGCCGACTAACATTGAAGATGAAATATTGATGCAATGAAAAAACGGGTTTTTAAATATTGTCGGTTTTTTCAGGTGTTTTTGATTGCTATCGCTTTGATGCTGCCGGCAATTTGCGCCAAAGCGGCGAACCTGAAGCTGGAGATTTATCTTGTTTGGGGCTCTAACGAGGAGAAACTGCCGGACCCGAAGTATAAAAAATTGAATGAAGACCTGGCTAAAAAATTGCAGAAGATTTTTAAATGGAAACATTACTTCCAGATAAACAAACAGAACGCCGAGGTTCCTTCTCGGGCAACTAAACGGTTTAAAGTGAGCGACAAATGCGATGTGGAAATAACTGAAATGCCAGGACCGCAGGTGGAGGTAAAACTTTACGGCGAAGGCAAGTTGATAAATAGAACTATAAAAGCGCTTACAAAAGATGAGATGCTCACTATTGCCGGAGAGGATAAAAACGAAACGGCCTGGTTCGTAATAATTAAATTGTTACAGGAAAATTGAGAGGTTTTCCGCGGAGGGATGTTTTACTAAAATGCGATTACAAAAGAAGGTCTGCTAATTCCTGCCTTAATTCTTTGATGGAAAGTGTGGAGGTTAAAACAGGTGGAATCTGTTTTGTGTGTGGTGTTGGCGTTTTTTTAGGCGAGACTAATGTGGCGCGTTTATATGGAGTGCGGTGGTAAGAGAGCGAATGCGAACGCACCACCGCTTTGTGATATCAGAAAGCCGCTTACCTTTAGAAAGATACACAATCTCAATAAATTAATCCCCTTTGTTTTGGTATTTATTCTATTGATTATTTGATACCTGATATCACGGAGCGGCTTCATAGCCGCCGGACTTTAAAGTGGTGCGGCTATTTGTGTAGCCTTACCATAGTGCTCCAAAGATTGGCGTTGTGGGATGCATAAAAATTTTTAAAAAATTATTGCATAGGACCATTTTTGTCATACCCTATGAATTAAAATAGCTTCCGCAATGAAAAATTATTCAGAATTTTTTAGAGTTGCAACAGGCGAGGGAGAACCTTTTGAGTATCAAATCAGGCTTGCCTGTGGCGAGCCGGGGCAGGCTGCGAGGCAGTCTGAATGGCTTTCTAAGGGTGTTCAGCCAAAAACGATGATTATCAAAGTTCCCACCGGGTTAGGAAAGAGCGCTGGTGTTGTTCTGGCGTATATCTGGAATCGTTTGTTGCAGGCGGAGGGTAAGAGTTCAGGATGGCAAACGCGTTTTGTTTATTGTCTGCCGATGCGCGCGCTTGTGGAGCAAACGGTTCAGAATATTGAAAGGTATTTAGATAACCTGTTCAGGGATGCGAAGCTGCTTGAGATAACCGGGAAGGCATACGAAGAACTTAAGTGGCTAAAGGAGCGGGCGCCTATTGTTTTAATGGGGGGCGCGGAGCGGAGTGAAGCGAAACAGGGATGGGATATATATCCTGAAAAGCCGCACATTATTGTTGGAACGCAGGATATGTTGTTGTCGCGCGCGCTTAATCGGGGTTTTGGCTCCAGTCCTTATCGTTGGCCAATGCAATTTGGGTTGTTGAACGTGGACGCGTTATGGGTGTTTGACGAGACGCAATTGATGGGGGTTTCAATGGAGACGAGCGCGCAGCTTGAAGCCTTTCGGCGTATTTTCAACCGGGGAGTAAACTGCGTCAGCTGGTGGATGAGCGCTACGTTGAACGAGGGGCGTTTGAAAACAATTGATAATATTGCGATTGATAACGGTCCGGAGAAATGGCGAAAGATAGTTCTGGAAGAGAAAGACTACGGGAATCGGATTGTTAAAGCGCGAGTAGAGGCTAAAAAGCCGCTTCAAAAGGCGGCGATTTGGCTTGGTAGCGAAGACAGGAAGAGTTTTGATAAATACATAAAGGAGCTTGCAGATTTTGTGTATGAGAAAAGGGCGCGCGGGGGGATGACTCTTGTTATAGTTAATCGGGTTGCAAGGGCTCAAGCACTTTATTCCGCGCTAAAAAAGAAGATTGATAACTCCACACAAATTTCGTTGATTCATTCACGGTTTCGTCCGATGGATAGAAAGTTGAACGAGGAAGCGCTGAAGGGGAAAGGGGAACGGATTATTGTGGCGACACAGGCTGTTGAAGCCGGGGTTGATTGTTCGGCAAAAGTGTTGATAACAGAGATTGCGCCCTGGCAATCTATGGTTCAACGTTTTGGCAGATGCAACCGTAGAGGCGAGTATGATAAGGAGGTGGGCATATTCTGGGTTGATTTGGGGTCTGATTCCTGCAAGGAAGAGATTTTCCTGCCATATTCAAAAGAGGAGATTGAAACTTCAAGGAATATATTAAATCGGCTTAATTCAGCCAGTATAACTGAGCTGGAAAAAATTGTTTATTCTGAGCCGGCTATTCCGCAACCGATAATCAGGAGGAAGGATATTATTGAACTGTTTGACACAACGCCTGATCTGTCCGGGCTTTTCATTGATGTTTCAAGGTTTATTCGCGATACGAAAGATAACGAGGTTCTGGTTTTCTGGCGGGAGAATGTAGCTGAAATTGAAAAGAATAGAAAGCCGATTGAACCGCTGAGGGAGGAATTGTGTCGGGTGGCTGTTGGTCAATTTCGGGAATTTGTAAAGAAGGCTTCAAAGAAAATCCCGGAGTTCTTTGTGTTACGCTGGGATAACCTTGATGAAAAATGGATAAGGGCTACATCTGATAAAATCTATTGCGGTTGCGTGTATCTGATTGATGCAGGGTATGGGGGGTATTCAGAAGAACTTGGCTGGACAGGGAATCTGGCACAAGGAAGGGATGGTTACGGGGAAATCAAAAATCTAATTAGAGATTCGCTTACATCTGAATCTTACGGCGCTGACAACGGTTCATTCCAGTTGGGATGGGTATTGCTATCAGACCATCTGTTGGATACGCGTCAGATGATGGATTTGATAATTGGCGAGATAAGGAAGCAAACCGGTGATTTGTTAGCTCAATGCGAGGTGGATGCGTTATTGAAAGCGGCATTGTGGCATGATGTTGGGAAGGCGCATCCTTATTTTCAGGGAATATTGAAAAATGGGAGTCATAAGCCGCCTGATGCCAATGGGATATATGCAAAGTCAATGAACAGTTTTGCAAGGCGCGGTGGTGAGCGGCGATATTTCCGGCACGAGCTGGCGTCGGCGCTTGTCTGGTTGTTATCGGTTGGGGGGAAGAAGCAGGAGGAGAAACTGGGGGTGGATTTTGAAAACCTTGTCGGTTATCTGATCGCGGCGCATCACGGGAAGGTAAGGCTTTCTATTCGGTCGTTGCCTGATGAGAAGCCGGAAGAGAAGGAATCGCAGAAAGAGGTGCGGATGGCGCGAGGCATTAAGGATGGGGATGTTTTGCCATCGGTGAGGATTAATGGGGAGACGGCGCCGCAGGTTACCCTCAGGCTGGATTTAATGGAGATTGGGGATGGCAATTGCGGGGAGTCGTGGGTGGAACGAATGCTAAAGCTGCGCGATAAGATTGGGGTGTTTAAGCTTGCATATCTTGAGGCGCTTGTGCGGGCAGCGGACGCGCGGGCGTCAGCCAGATACGTTAATAATGGGCTCGCTGATTGCGGGGTTCAAACTGGAGAATAGGTCAACAGTTTAGAAAGGTTATGAATACACAGATTGTATTGAATGGATGTTCACCAACGCCGATTGCGTTTTATTTGAAGGCTCTCGGCGTATTGCGGCTTGTCTCGGAACAAAAAGACCCAACGGCAAAAGGCTGCTGGCAAAGAGACAGATTTGTTCTTTACACAAAACTGACCGAGAAAGAACTCCTGGACTTTTTCTTATATGAATATGAACCGACGCCAATCGTTGCGCCCTGGAACGGTGGAAGCGGGTTTTATCCAAAGGATAAGAAGAGCGCCATTATACAGATTGAAAAATCTACATCACCAAGATTCGGTAATTATAAAAATACGATCAACGTTGTTAAAAGTTTAATGGATAAATATGATTTCGTGGCGGCAAAAAGCAATAAAGATGATACGTTTAAAAAGCGGATACTTACAATTTGCAGAAATGAACTAAGTGACAATTTTTTAAAGTGGGTAGACGCGGCAGTTGTAATAACAGATGAAAGCCTCAAGTTCCCACCAATTTTAGGTACAGGGGGAAACGATGGGAGATTGGATTTTACCAATAATTTTATGCAAAGATTGGTGGAACTTATTGATCCGACAGATGGTAAGCCGCAGGGTGATTCTGAGAAATATCTTAAAACATCTCTTTTCGGAGAAAATTTGAAGGTGGAATTTAAAGATGCGCCGATTGGTCAATTTCTTCCAATAAGGGCTGGGGGAGCAAATACAACGAGTGGATTTGTTGGCAAATCGGCAATAAATCCGTGGGATTATATTTTAATGTTGGAAGGTTCGTTACTATTTGCTTCGGCTTGTGTGCGGAGGTTGAATCCTGAAAGTGTAATGGTTCCTGCTGCGCCGTTCTATGTTGAACAATCCGCAATTGGTTATGCAAGCGCATCGCTTAAAGACGAGCAGGAGACAAGGGGTGAGATATGGTTGCCGATCTGGGAAAAGCCTGCTTCGGTTGGAGAAATATCGTTCATCTTTAGCGAGGGTAGGGCGCAGGTTGGCAGGCGGTTAGCCAGAAACGGATTAGATTTCATAAGAGCGGCAGTAACCCTTGGTGTTGATAGGGGGATTAGCCTTTTTCAACGCTACAGTTTTCAGGAAAGAAATGGGATGGCGTATTTTGCCATTCCGCTTGATAAGATATATGTTAGGCGAAATATTCGGGCTGATTTGTTGAGTGAAATTGACCAGTGGCTATCCAGGGTAATCGGATTGACAAAGTCCGAAGAGACTCCCGGTTCGGTTAAAACTGCTGTTAGAAATCTTCAGAATGCGATTGTTGAGCTTTGCAAAAATGACGATGCCGACCATCTTCAGGAGGTTTTGATTCAGCTTGGACAGTGTGAAAAGGCGTTATCAAGGAGTATTAAATGGACGACGGAGAAAGGACTGCGTCCTTTGAGCGGGCTTTCTTCGGACTGGCTGAAGTATGCCGATACAAAGACGGCTGAGTTTCGGCTTGCCTGTTCTCTGGCGTCAATGAGGGGCAGATATGGCAAGGAGTGGATTCCTATTCGGTGTAATATTGAAGCGGTAAAAGTTAATAATAGTGGCAATTTGGATTATTTAAAGGAGGGTTCAACAAAAGTTGTGTGGTCGGAATCACCTGCGGTAAAAGTTTTTAACGACATATTTTCAAGGAGGATGATTGACGCTGAAAAATCGGGCGAAGGCGGGCTGGTTGAGGATGCGGTGATAAGGGCATCGGTTGATGATGTGAATTTATTCATTCAAGGGGAGACCGATGATGGATTGATATTGAGGTTGTTGTGGGGGTTGGTGCTTATTAACTGGGGTGGAGTGTCGGACGCTAAATTTGATAATGGCAAGACAGGGTCAAGACCCAACGCGCTGTATGCATTGATGAAGCTCTGTTATATGAAGCCTCCGGGGTCAGATAAACCGTTGCCGTTGACGCCCGGGATTCATCGGCTTGCGGTGGCTGGACGGAGTAAGGACGCTTCAGAGATGGCGGCTAAAAGGTTGTTAAGCTCAAACTTAGCACCTGCAATAAAGACAATTTCGCTTCCTCCGGACAAGACGCGTCGCGTGGCTGCGGCGGTGTTGTTTCCGATATCCGGGCGCGATTGGGTGCGGCTTGCGGAAGCCGTGTTGCGTCCGGTTGAGGGGCAAAACTAAAAAACCAAAACGAAAGGAAAAACTATGAAATTATACCTGAACAATGAACCAAGGTTATTGATGAGTGCGCGATTAAAACCGATTGCCGGGACGCGGTTTCAACCGACTGGTTTTCCGGAGATTGGAGCGGCGCAATATAAATTGCCAGACGGCACGGATATGCTTCTTGTGGAGTCTGCGCAGAGTATGGCAAATCGGCTTGAAGTGGTTTGCTGGGATGAGGTTGCCAATGACTGGGTTGGACCGCTCAAGGGGCTGCCCTGTGTGATGGTGGTGGATAAAGATAAACAGCCGTTGACAAATTCCGTACTGGAAGCGCACAGGTTAAATTCACCGTATATTCTGGATGCGGTGCACCCTGAAAATGGAAAGAAGTTTAAGGAGATAATAGCGGAGGAATTGAAGGTTGCCGAGGAACGTCCTGTTCAGATTGGACTGCTTGTAAAAAGTCTTAAGGAATATGATATATATTCGTTGCTAGACGGTATATTTTTTTCTCAAAGCGTTATTGCAGGGGGAAGGATGAGGATACCAAGGGCGTTGACTGCTTTTATTGAAGCGGTGGATGTTACAGAGGCGCAAAGCGGGGGTGTAAAATTAGATAGGGTGGACCCCACAGGTGATACAAAATCCGGGCGTGGTAATGTCCCGTTTTCGCGGACGGAATACTGCGGAAAGATCAAAGCCTATTTTATACTTGATCTGGCGCTTATTAAAAATTATGGGCTTGGCGAAAGCTTTGAAAAACTGCTCGTGGCACTTGCGTTATTTAAGATATTAAGATTTATGAAGGTCGGTTTGCGGTTGCGGACAGCTTGTGACCTTGAATTGGATGGGCAGATTGAGATACAACGTCCGCAAGGTTTTACGCTACCGACACTTGAAGAGCTTGAAAAAGAGATGCCGCAACTTATAGCCGCAGTCTACGGCGATTTGAAAGACCGAAGGATAACTTTGATATACAAAGAGAAAATTAGGCAATCTAAGAGGGAAGAGGAGGGTGAGTCTGAAAATAGCACATTATTTTAAACCGAATTAAACATAAGAAGTTTTAATTATGATGTAATATGCCAATCATAGAATTAACTTTTCCCTCCAGGCGGTTGCATAAGACCCCGTGGGGGCATCATACAAACGA
>JBAMMJ010000029.1:0-582 GCA_039793825.1 Verrucomicrobiota bacterium
CATTATCGGGTTGATTCCTCTATTCCGTTCATTTGGAGTTAAAAGTTTAAAAGAATTAGGTTTGCCGCCGCTAAAAGAAAATTGGAGAAAGATTTTATACGGATTTTTCTTTGGATTTTTTACGTTATTAGTCCCTGTCATTATTGCAATAGGTTCTGGTGCGGCAAATTTGAATCTTAATCATTCGTTAACAGGCATTTTAAAGCATATTATCAACGCCACTCTCTCCGCAATAATGGTGGCAGTTCTTGAAGAGGTGTTATTTAGAGGAGGGATTTTGGGCGCGTTGAGGAAGATTTACGACTGGAATGTGGCAATTGTGGCCAGCAGCGTCATTTATTCAATTGTTCATTTTTTCCAGAGGTTAGACAATATTTCCGACATTCATTGGTATTCTGGCTTTGTCGGGCTTGCAATGATGGCGCGTGGGTTTGCAGACTTTAACACCTTGATTCCCGGGTTTTTAAACCTGTTCGTAGCCGGCGCAATTCTGGGGCTATTTTATAAGTTCACTGGCAATATCTATGTTTCTATCGGGACGCATTGCGGCTGGATATTTTGGCTAAAGTCCTACAAATTTTT